>JALUYL010000047.1 GCA_027012955.1 Sulfurovum sp. | reverse complement strand
TGTTTGTTCTTGTAGTGTTGTTTTTTTTTGGTAGATAATTATAACATTTATGAGGGTTTAAGGGCTTTTTTGAAATTCAATTTAGCTTAAATTGTGGGTTGTCTTTGGGAATCTGCAAGTGGCTCTCCAAAATGCTATACATGAGTCAGGGGTATTGATCACATGCATGGGTCTATATAACCATGGTAAGAGTTCACTACTTAATGTTTTGTTAGAAGATTTTGATCATAAAACTTTCAAAATAGCAGATGTTAGAGAAACAGCTAAAAATAAAAAAGTTAAACATAATGATATTATTTTTGTGGATACTCCAGGGTTAAATGCAAAAGACAATGACAATAAAAGAGTTATGGATGCAGTGCAAGAGTCTGATATAAATCTTTTTGTGCATAATGTTACAACAGGAGAGTTCGCAAAAAAAGAGATAGAGTTTTTGCAAACAGTTAAAAAACACTGGAAAAATCCACAAGAGTTCATAGATAGAACCATTTTTGTTTTATCAAGATGTGATGGGGCAGATGAAAATGACATTCAAGCAACGCAAAGAAAAATGAAACAACAAATTAAAGAGATTTTTTCTAGTAACTCTTCATTTGTGGATGTTTCTGCAAAAAGCTACACAAAAGGTATGCTGGAAGATAAAAAACTTTTAGTTAAAAAATCAAATATCAATACATTAGTTCAAAAATTAGATGAACTAAAAAATACTCTCCAAGACTCTATAGTGAAAACAAAAAAAGAGAGATTAGTCAAAGTCTATAGTAATCTTATAGATAAACTAAATAACAAAATCCAACAAAATATGTTAAATATGACTGAATTAAATAGAGAACTAAAAAGAGTAGATGATAATTTTAATGAAGATATAAGAAAAATTGAAAATACACTTTTTACTAAGTGTAGAGCCTTGTAGCTATGTACCCGTGTACTGGTTGTGGGCTTTGTTGTAAGCATATAGGAAGCATATCAGAACTAAAAGATTATGATTTGGGTAATGGTGTGTGTAAATATCTTGATGTTCTTACTAATAGTTGTGTTATTTATGATACTCGTCCTGATATTTGCAGGGTAGATAAAATGTTTGATGATGTGTATCATGAGTTTTTTTCAAAAAGAGACTTTTATGTAAAGAATGCTGAAGCATGTAATAGTTTACAACTTATACATAAAATTGATAAAAGTTATAAATTAAATATAAAGGAAATATAATGCCATTACCATGGTTAATAGGAGCAGCTGTTGTTGCGGGAATAGGAGCTTTAGCATCTAGTAGTGATGATGAAGAGTGTCGAAAATGTTCTAGAAGGGAATATAAAGATGGTTTGTGTGAGAAGCATTATGCTAAAAAAAGACAAAAGGAAAGTAATAGAGCTACTATAAGTGCAGATATATATTCATTTATATCTAAATCTAAAGATATGATAGAAAGAAAATATAAACAGAAGATAAAATTTTCTGGAGAAAAATTTGAAATAATAGCAGATGATAATTCAATATCACAAGAAATTAGAAATAAAATAAATACGTTAGATGATGATAATGAAGAGATGAAAGAACTTATACAGCAACTAGAGGAAGCAAAAAATGCTGTCTAAATTAAATGAGTACTATAAATCATTAGATGAAATATCTTTAACAAATAGTGACTTAGATAACAAAAGAGATAATCTTAAAGAGATAATTGATACATACCATCAAAAGACTCAAAGTCTAACTTTAGACAAAGATTTACTCAAACAAAATAAAGAGATGGGTGACATGCTTGTCTCTACTATAAACTCTCTCAAAACTGCGACTGCCAACTGGGTATTCAACTTTAAAGAGATGATGGAAAAAGAGAAGTTTCGTAATGATTTAGAAAACTATTTTATAGTTATAATTTTTGGTAAAGTAAAGGCGGGAAAGAGTTCACTTGGTAACTTTATAGCACATAATAGACTTAAATCACAAGATATAAACTTCTTCAAGTATGATGAAGCTGGAAAAGAAGAGTCAATAAAAAAGCTAGAAGAGATTGATGAAAATATTGATGCTTTTGCTACCGCAAATACAGAGTGTACAGTAGAAATACAAGGTTTTAAACTAAGTGGTATGGCTTGGGTAGATACTCCTGGTCTTGGGTCTATGGTTGAAGAAAATGGAGATTTGGCAAGAGAATATATACAGTCTGCTGATTATGTTATCTACCCTACTAACTCATCTAGTCCACTTCAACAAGATGAAAAAGAGCAACTAAAAGAACTTTTTGAGCAAAACAAAAAAGTTACTATCTGCATAACCAAATCAGACGATACAGAAGAAGATGAAGTTGATGGAAAGTTAGTAAAAGTTCTGATGAACAAGACAAAAGAGAATAGATCCAAGCAAGAAGCGTGGGTTAAATCAGACATGAGTGAAATCCTTGGTGCAAAAGAAAATGCACTTTTGGGGGATGTTATATCTATGTCAGTTCACACTGCAAAACATGGTTTGAAAAATGATGATAGAGAGATGTTTGAAGAGAGTAATATAACAGACTTTTATGAACTTATGACTGATGTAGTAAAAAATAAGGCTAAAGCTCTTAAAGAAAATACTCCTTATGATGGCTTAATTTCATTTATAGATAATGCCATACTAGGAAACGCTAAATCTAAAAATAGTTTATCTATCAAAGCTTTAAAAAAAAATATTAAAAAGTTTGAGAGTGAAATAGAGAGTGCTATAGAAAAGTTTGATGACCTCCAAAAAAATCTCAATAGTGATATTATGGTACATATTGATAGTGTAATATCTAAATATTCAAACTCTTTAAAATCCGATGATGGAGTTAATAATGGTATATTTGGTCTAATAGCAGGTATGCAAGGACGATCACATAGAAATATATTTGGAATTCCTAACAATAACTTGAATAGTGAATCAAATAATAAAGATAATATATCAGTATTTGATACGATAGACAAGGAGCTTGAAGAGAGTATAGCTACTATGATAGGTGAGAATATAAATGAAATCTTAAAAGATTTCAGTACAACTTTAAATACTCTCTCTGATGCTTTATCTGCTACTGATAATTTTGGTATTGAAAATAAGTATGAGACTATTACTGTTACTTATGATGACACTGGCTTTTTTAGAAATATTGGAAATAAACTTGGTTTAATGGATAGAAGTTATTCTACTGAAAGTGAAACAGTTAAAGTAGGTGACAACAAACAAGAAGTGATAGCAGACTTCAAAGCGAACCGTCTTGAGAGTTATATGCAAGCAGCTAAAGAGAACTATCAGACAATAGAAGATAAATTCTTTGCACCTTTGTTAGATATCCTAACTGAGATAAATAGAAATATTAACACCCTAGAAAACTCTGTAGTAGAGTTTAAAAACAACCTAAAGTGAGGAACATATGAGTATAGAAAAAGAACAATTTGAAGATATAAAAAATGAGCTTGTTACTCTTTCAAAAGAGTATATGGCAGAAGAACAGATAAAAAAGTTTACTTCACATATAGATGAAAAGCTTGATAACTTTGAACCGACCATCATGGTATATGGTACATACAATGCAGGAAAAAGTACACTTATAAATGCTATCTTTGGAAAAGAAGAGATGGCAAAAACTGGAGATGCTCCAGAGACATCAGAGATTAGTCAATATACTTACAATGGATATACTATCTATGATACACCAGGTATACATGCACCACAAGTGCATCAAAAGGTTACAGATGAACATTTGAGCAAGTGTGAGCTTATACTCTTTGTTTTAAACAGTGATGGCTCTTTTGAAGATAGATATATTTATGAAAAAATTAGTGAGATCGTACAGCTAAACAAGCCTATACTCATAGTAGTAAATAATAAAAGCAATATAGAAAAAAACTCTGTAGATGAAAAGCAACTGATGGATAAGGTAAGTGCAAATCTTATTAAAGTTGGAGATGACAAAGATATTGAAAAGATAGAATCGAAAGTAAGTATTTGCATGGTTAATGCAAAAACTGCACTTAAGGCAAAGCTAAAAAATTCTAAATTACTCTTAGAAAGTAGTAATATTATGCAAGTTCAAAATGAGATGGATACTCTTTTGGCATCTGCTGGACATACTGAAGTTATAAATGCTTTAAATATTTTTATAAGTGAGTTTATAGGTGATGTACTAACTTATATAGATGAAAAAATAGATAATCCTGAGATGAAAAAGACTCAAGAGCTTATTACTTATCTTGAAAAGATGAAGCAAAAAGCAGAGGTAGAATTAAAAAATATTGTCATAGAGAGCACAACTATAATAACTGCTAATTTACTAGAGCTGATGCTAGGAGGTGATAAAAGTAGCATAGAAGCTATGATTCAAAAAACTACTGATGAAGTGATGGAAAGAATCAATTATAAATTTAAACAAATTCATGAAGAGTTGAAAAATAAAGTAGATGAATTTAAAGTAGAATTTGAAGAGTTAACAATAGAGTCAGCAAATATAAATATTTCAGATAGTGATAATCCTAAAGGAGTAGCAAGCGGTACAAATAGCAACAATAAAGAGATAGTTAAAGCTGTTTCAGGTGCAGTAATAACTACTATACCCAAAATACCAGTACTTGCCCCACTAGTACCATTTCTTGGACCGATTAGTATTATAGTTGGTTTGATTTCAGTTTTCTTTGGTGGTTCAGATGAAGCAAGACGACAAGCACAAGCAGAATTAGATGCAAAAAGACAACAGCATTTAAGTGCAAAAAATAGAACTGATGAGTTCGGAATAAATTATAAAAATAATTTAATTCAAAATGTTGATACTAATCTTGATGAAACATTTACTACTCTTATTCAAAATTTTATAATTTTTGCATCAAAGTTAACTAGTGAAAATTCTAAACTACTGCAAGATAAAAAGAAATTGCAAAATATTTTAAATAGGCTATAAAAAGTAAAAATTATTTTTAATAACAATTAAAAACGACACCACCTGTCCACTTCAACTGTTATACTCCTTTAAAGACTTAAAAAGGAGTATGACATGGTAGAAACTTTACACATTAACAAAAGAGTAAGACAAAGAGGTATTACAAAAGAGATGATAGACCTTACTTTACAGTTTGGTAAGTTAAGTGGTGATAAAATAAAATTAGGCACAAAACGCATAAAAGCACTCTTACGTACAAACAAAGAACTCAAGTCACAACTACTTAAAATCATGGATAAAGGTGGTTTGATAGTTGTTTTTTCAGGGGTGACACTCATTACTGCATATGCATGGCGATAAATGGAGAGTTCTGGTATGACAAAGAATGAAAAACACGCATTAAAAGTAGCAATTGTAGGATTATTGGGCTTTATATTTTCTCTATCTATAGCATTGTTACCCCTCATCCCTATGTTTGGAATGGGATTCATCATAGGTGTAATGATGTTGATATATGAAATAAGAAAAAGGTAATTTTAGGGTCAGAAACTAAATTTTAAATAGTATAGCACTTGCTTACAACCGTAGCTTGTGGTAGCACACATCAAAACACAACACAATTGCCACGACACGGAAATCTAGGCTATCTGGGATTAGGTGTTCAATTATGATACAATGATTTTATGAGTAAGATTGATGTTATAAAAGAAAAATAAATTATTTAAAAGTATGTCTATGAAAGTTCAATAATTAACGCATACTCCAACACAAACTAAAAAATAACTCAGAAATCATAACAAACCCTTATACTCTACCGATAATGATACCGACACTGAGCAATCATCAAATTATCATCACTGACTTTATAAACCAAACGATGTTCAATGGTAATACGCCTAGACCAATACCCTGACCAGTTATATTTGAGAGGTTCAGGTTCTCCTATGCCCTCAAAAGGCTCTCTTTGTATCTCTTTGATGAGTCTATTGAGCTTTTTTAAAATTTTTTTGTCGTTTAGTTGCCAATAGAGATAATCATCCCACGCATCATCTGAAAAGCTAAGTATCATTCTTCTATAAGCTCTCGTTTTGTACCAAGACCAGCTTCTAGCTGAGCGATGGAACGATTTAATCTTTTTGCATTGGCTTCACTCTGCATAAGATACGCTGTCTCTTCCAAAGCACGGTAATCTCGCATAGAGATGATAACCACAGGCTCTTTGTTTTGTCGTGTTACTATAACAGGCATACAGTGATCAACAACTGAGTCAAAAGTAGAAGCCAAGTTTTGTCTTGTATGGGAAAAATTTATGGTTTTCATAGAAACTCCTTTTATATGTACATATATTAGTACATATTTATTTGATCTTTACTTAAACACTTTGGCACCTCCTCCCTCTTATAAGTCTATTGGGGTGGTTCAGTTCTCATTATGATGCACTCGCTACATCTAGGTTGGTATTAACATTTATTGGTATTATCTGGTTAGTAGTCCTTATACATTTTTTAAACAAATCAATTTTACTAAAAATAAACGCATTGGACATGTGAAGTTTTTTTAATTTTAGGGTCAGGAACTAAATCTTAAATAATACTCGTACTATCTCGTACTGAGACCATGAAAAAACCTACGGAAGTGTAGAGTTTACTCCCACATAGAGATAAAGTAGGTAGGGAAAGCATCATGACATATATTTTAAAATGTGGGGTTATGTTTTTGGATAATGAAAGTATTGATATGTCTCTATTAACTATAATCTAATATAAAGCCACTCTTGTTTTGGTAAATTTAAAAAGCCTATATCTTTATAGACATTTTGTAATTTTCTGTTATCGGGTAAAAGTACCAAATACCTAAGCCCAGCTAATTCTTGAATTTCTTTTGCCAATTCGATTGCAAACTCAATAAGATAGGTAGAAGTTTTTAGATTATCTAAAATTTCTAATGATTTTCCTCGAAAAGTATGATTGACAAAAAGATAATCTATTTGCAAAGAGGGAAAGTCACCAATGGAGCTTACAGAAAGTGCGATAAAACCCAATGTATCATTATTGTGTTTCAAAAGATAAAGCACGGTACTTGATTTTTGAACCCTTTTACAAATATCTTCAATAAAATCTCTTTCTCTTTGAGATTGTTCAAGATATGTACTTAGTTCAACATGAGATAATATATCAACACCTAAACGGTAAGATGAGTTTTTAGAAGTATATTTTTTGAGTTTGAGCAAAGTAAAACTTATACCACGTTATATTTACGAGAAGTTGCTCTTTCAATAAGCTTATGATTAACAGGAGCATCTTCAAGCATTTTTTTCTCTTTTGTAGTCAGTTTTTTAGGTGGTGCTACATATACTACTTTCTTATCTTTGATTGCTAATGCCACAAGAGCTCCTTTCACTGCTATATAAGTATATTGTAACATAACTAGGTTAAACAAAAAATGTGGGAGTAATCTGTCAAGCCATTATCAAAAAGTGGTTAGCAGAAACGTCAAAGCCTAAACATGACTGCCACAGCCTAAAATAAATCTTCAAACCCTTGGTGTTTTGATGGTTTTGGTGTGGGCTTTTTATATAGCTTTTTAGTGGGTGTAGGAAACTTTGGTAGTGTTGTGTTTGTTTTCGGTGCAGGAGTGACAGGTACCACTTCGTCTTGTATCTTTGTGTCTATGGTAGGTGTTGAAACATCTACATCTACATCTGGGACTTGGGGCACCACTATATCAGGGGAGTGTGCTATGCTACCCTCAGGCTCCAAGTAATCAAGCTCTACTAATACATCTAAGGCTCTTCTAAAGGTAGGGACAGCAGACTGAGAAGCAAAGTATTTGTGGTATTCCTTAGCACGAATGACCAGTACACCGATGGTATAGGTATGTCCTTTTTTGTCGTTGGCAAAGCCATAAAAGCTACTATGGTATTCGTTGATGTAGTGTCCATGCTCTGCGATGTGTGCCGTACCTGTTTTTCCTCCGACTTCCAAGCCAGGGTATTGTGCTTTGACACCTGTTCCCCGTTTGACTACTTCTAATAAAATGTCATGTATCTCTCTTGCAGCTTTTTTATTGACAGCTTTTATATCACCTATTTTTGGGTCACGTGTATAGTGCTCGCCTTTGGCATCTTGTAGATAGTCTACCAAACGAGGTGTGACTGCAACACCGTCATTGTTAAAGGCAGAGTAGGCTTTCATAAGTTGTGCAAAAGTGACGGTCATACCATAACCGTATGAGCTGTTTGCTCGGTGCATTTTGTTGTTGAGGAGATGTAGTGGTTTGAGTGAACCTGGTAAATCACGGGAAAGGTCTATCCCTGAATGTTTGGCGATACCAAATTTGAGTAAACCACTTCGGTATTCTTCGCCTGTCAGTTTCCACGCAATCTGTGAGATACCTATGTTTGAAGAGTGCACGATAATATCAATGGCATTTTGAGACTCAAAAAAATCATCATCTGAGATAAAGCGTTTTTTACCTATTTGGAATTTATGATACCCTGTTTTGAACCAAGTATTGGGTGTCACACGTTTATGGTCAAGTGCTATGGCAAGTGTGAGTGGTTTGAGAACAGACCCTGCCTCATAAGGGTACTCCGCAGCCTTAATGACCATGGCAGAGATGTCTTGTTGTCTGATATGTGCAGGGTTGTAACGCCTTGTTGTTGCCATGGAAAGGACTTTCCCCGTTTTACTGTCCATGACACCTAACAAAATTTCTTCAGCATCAATGTTTTGTTTCATTTTATCTATCATTAATTCCATACGACGTTGCAGTGCCAAAGGGATGTTGAGGTGTAAATCCAACCCATCTTCACGTGGACGGATGATAGTGTTTCTGTCATGTATAAGCGCACCTACTACATCACGTTTGGCTTTGATATACCCATTTTTTTTAGAGATGATATACTTTTCATAGGCACGTTCCAAGCCCTTTTTACCTACAGGACGTGTGTATTTCCCATCATCTTTGTTTCCTACATAACCTATGATGGGGCTTAGTACATCTTTAAGAGGAAAACGTCTTTTTTCACCATTCTCAAGGATGTCTAACCCGTATAGTACTTCTATGCCATTTCGGTTTTTTATAGAGCGAAAGACATCTAGTTTTCTCAGTTTATAGGCTAGAGATTTAAGTTGCATCGCAGAACGGGCATTGATGGTTTTGGAGAGTGTGATGTTGCTTTGTATCGTTTTCCCTTTTTTATTGGTAAACTTTTTAGCGATTTTTTGTTCAGGTATACCACTGTAGATAGAAAAAAGTTTAATAAAAAGAGGTTTTTTGTCAGGGTCTATGCTTGCCCCACGTATGACAGCCTTGTATGTTTTTTGAGAGGCACTTAGGGTATAGCCATCTGCGGAGATAATGGCACCACGAAAAGCACGGTCTTTTCTAGTTGTGGTATTGCTAGGTACACGTCTGTCAGAGGTGATGGTTTTAAAGATAGAAAGTAAAAAACCACTCATTAAAAGAAAAATGAGAAAATAAAGAAACATTATTTTGTTTTTTCTGTTGATGATGGCTTGATTTTTTATATTTGTATTCATAATGAACTGTATTTTATACAAATTTATCTATAAACTGGGTAAAATACTATTTAATATTAGGGTTTCCCTTAGGAAAGAGAATGAGATGATAGATAAAGCACTTTTAGCAGGAGTCGTTGCACTGCTTACCTTGTCGTTAGTGATGAGCTACTCCTTATCGGTCTACACAGTAATACACTTTGACTATACACCATTTCATTTTTTTATGCGCCAAGGTATGTTTGTTTTTATGGGCTTAATGGCTATGGTTTTTCTTAGTAAACTTGACCCTAACAAATGGCTTGTTTCTGTAGGACTCACCCTTTTTATACTCTCTTCTTTAGCGATGATATCTATGCAGTTTTTGCCTTCATCTTTAGTCCATGCAGTCGGAGGTGCTAAGAGGTGGATACGCTTAGGTCCTGTCTCCGTAGCCCCTGTAGAGTTTTTTAAGATAGGGTTTGTCTTTTTTATAGCATGGAGTTTTTCGCGTAAATTGCTTAACCAAGGGAAAATGGCATTTTGGCAAGAGTTAAGAGCGTATGCACCTTATCTCTTAGTGTTTTTCGTGACGGTAGTGATTATCGCTGTGTTTCAAAAAGACTTGGGTCAAGTGGTGGTACTTGGTGCCACACTCATGGTACTGTTTATCTTTGCAGGGAGTTCCAAAAAGTTCTTTTTTAGTGTTATCTCTTTGGTTTTTGTGGGGTTTGTGGGGTTGATATTTTTCGCACCACACCGCATCGCACGTATTAAGTCATGGTGGGGAACAGTACAAGATGGTATCTTAGACTTTTTACCTTTTGAAGCGGTACAAAACTTGCGTATAGAAGTAAGCAAAGAACCCTACCAAATCTCAAATTCACTCAATGCTATCCATAACGGAGGATTTTGGGGAGAAGGTTTAGGTAATGGGCAGTTTAAGCTAGGGTATTTGTCGGAAGTACATACGGACTTTATCTTGGCAGGTATCACCGAAGAGTTAGGCTTTTTAGGTTTAGTGTTTGTGACATTTACAGTTTTGTTTATCGTGTTTCGCATTTTTAAGATTGCGTCAAGGGTGCAAAACCCTATGCATTACCTTTTTTCCATCGGGGTAGGCTTACTTTTTGCTGCATCATTTATATTGAACTCTTATGGTATCTCAGGTATTACGCCTATTAAGGGGATTGCAGTACCTTTTTTAAGTTATGGAGGCTCACACATCTTGGCAGCATCGGTAGCGATGGGTATGGTGCTTATGATTTCAAAAAAAGTACCAAGAGACAGTAAAGGACGGATGCGATGAGTATTATCATGACAGGTGGGGGAACGGGTGGACATTTGACCATCATAAAAGCTGTAAAAGAGGCATTAGAACATCAAACACTCATTTATGTAGGTTCGACTAAAGGACAAGACAAGCAGTGGTTTGAACACGATGACGATTTTTCTGAAAAATACTTTTTTGACACACGTGGTGTGGTCAATCAAGGCTTGCTTGGCAAAGTCAAATCACTCTTTATGATGGCACAGGCAACGTGGCAGGCTATGGGTATCTTGCGTAAACATAAGGCTTCAGTGGTTTTTTCTGTGGGGGGATTTTCAGCAGCACCCATGGCATTTGCAGCCAAACTTACCCGTACGCCACTTGTAATACATGAACAAAATGCAGCGCTAGGTTCGTTAAATAAACTGCTTAAACCCTACGCGACACACTTCATCTCATCTTATTTGGAGGAGAGTCCTATCAAAGCGTATCCTATTAAACAAATCTTTTTTGACAATGCACATGTGCGAAGTAAGGTCAAGACTATTATCTTTTTAGGTGGTTCACAAGGGGCAAGGGCTATCAACACTTTGGCTGTGCAGTTGGCACCTACTTTGAAAGAAAAAGGCATACGTATCATCCACCAAGCAGGAGTTAACAACATCACTGAAGTCCAAGCAGCCTACGAAGACTTGGGCATAGAAGCAGAAGTTTTTGGCTTTACCACAAAACTGGCGGAGTACATGAATGAAGCAGACTTTGCCATAGCGCGTTCAGGAGCGTCTACACTCTGGGAGCTTTCAGCTACAGCTGTACCGACACTCTATATACCGTATCCGTACGCTGCAAAAGACCATCAGTTTTACAATGCACAGTTTTTAGTAGAAAAAGACTTAGCATGGATGATGAGAGAAAATGAGATAGATAAAAAGAAAGTAGTAGCGCTACTTGACGTAGATTTAGCAAAGAGAAGTCAAGGGCTTATGAATATCGTAGAAAATCATGGAAGTCAGGAAATTGCAAATCTTTTAACACAAATCTAACACGATTTTAGATTATAGTTCCTCATATTTAGATTGAGGAGTGACTATGAAAAAGTTGAGTGTTTTAGTGTTTTCGGTATTGGCGGTGATAGGATTGAGTGGTTGTGGCAGCGGAGGGGGGAGTGATTCTCCTCATGCGGTTGATATGAATTATCTTACAGATTCTTTTGGTGCTCCCGTAAGTGGCATAGGATATGATTGTCTTTCTGGAGAACATGGTGTGACAGATCCTTCGGGAGGATATTATTTTGATCCTTATGGCGATTCATGTGATTTTTATTTACCACAAATCAATGATGATTTGCATATAGAGGATGCGTATTATAATGGTGTCAATGGATTATTGTATGATTGCACAAGTGGATTTATTGGATTTACTGGAGATTATGTAGGTGCAGGTGGTTATGCAGGTGGGTTTGATCATGACTGGTTTGTAACAGATGTATGTACTATAGATTATTAATCTTTAGGGTTGAATAGATTAACTTTGATGGCTGTCGCGTCTTTTATCTTTAAATAACTACATTTTAGATAAAATATCTCTAATTAATTCAAGGGGCATCTGCCTCTTTATTTTTAGGATATAACCCCATGGATATTAGAAAATCATTTCTCGACTTTTTTCAAAGCAAAGGGCACGAGCTCATACCTTCTTCAGCACTTGTCCCAGACGATGCTACACTTATGTTTACCAATGCAGGTATGGTACAGTTTAAAAACATTTTTACAGGCGATGCACCCATCCCTTCTGTACCTCGCGCAACATCAAGCCAGACTTGTCTAAGAGCAGGTGGAAAGCATAATGACCTCGACAATGTAGGTTATACAGCACGCCACCATACACTCTTTGAGATGCTTGGTAACTTCTCTTTTGCAGACTACTTTAAAGAAGAAGCGATTGCATACGCATGGGAGTTCATTACTTCAGAAAAATATCTTAATCTCCCTATAGAAAAACTATGGGTAACGGTACATGACTCTGATGATGAAGCAGAAGAGATGTGGAGTAAGCATATAGCCAAAGACCGTATCGTCCGTTTTGGAGACGCCGATAACTTCTGGCAGATGGGTGACACAGGACCATGTGGACCATGTTCTGAAATCTTTTATGACCAAGGTGAAGAGCACTTTAATGGAGCAGAAGACAGAATGGGTGGAGAGGGAGATAGATTTTTAGAAATTTGGAACTTGGTTTTCATGCAGTATTTCCGTGATGAGACAGGCACACTCAATCCACTTCCCAAACCTAGCATAGACACAGGTATGGGACTAGAGCGTGTGGTTGCCATAAAAGAGGGTAAACTCAACAACTATCACTCGTCACTTTTTATGCCATTTTTAGACAAGATAGGTGAACTTGTAGGAGCACCCTATGACTATGATGCAGCGAACTCTGCATCTTACAGAGTGATTGCTGATCATTTGCGTTCTTGTTCATTTTTGCTTGCACAAGGGGTTAACTTCGACAAGGAGGGACGTGGATATGTACTTAGACGTATTATGCGTCGTGCCATTCGTCATGGTTACTTGTTGGGGCTTCGTGAACCGTTTATGTATAAACTTGTAGATACGCTTGTCGACTTAATGGGTGGACAGTATGACTACTTGACTTCTAAAGCCGAAGCGATTAAAACATCTATGAAACTAGAAGAAGAACGTTTTTTTATGACCATTGAAGCAGGGATAAAACTTTTTAATGAAGAGCTTAAAAATACCAAAGATATTTTTAATGGTGAAGTAGCATTTAAACTTTACGATACCTATGGTTTCCCTCTTGATTTGACAGAAGATATGCTACGTGAAAAAGAGATAAAACTTGACATGGATGCTTTTACTTCTAAAATGGATGCACAAAAAGCACAGTCTAAGGCTGGTTGGAAAGGTACGGGTGATGCGACATCGACAGGAGACTTTAAACTCATAAAAGAGCGTTTTGGTGTCAATGATTTTGTGGGATATGACGAAATTCGAGTGGAAACCAAAGTACTTGCCGTTTTAGATGAAAATTTTAAAACGATTCCTCATGTTTCAGCAGATACTACTGCATGGGTCATGCTTGAAAAGACACCTTTTTATGCAGAGTCTGGAGGACAAGTAGGTGATGTTGGTTTACTTGAAGGTCGTGGCTATGTAAAAGAGACTAAGAAATTCCTCGATATGAACCTGTCACGTGTTGAGGTACATAGAGATTTATTGGTTGGTGACGTGGTTGTGGCTACGGTTGATGGTAAAAGACAACAAATTGCCAAACATCACTCTGCAACACACCTTCTTCATGCGGCATTGTCAGAAATATTGGGTGAACATGTCTCTCAGGCGGGTTCTTTGGTAGAGTCAGACAGATTACGTTTTGATTTCTCTCATCCTAAAGCGATGAGTGAAGAGGAAATAACACAGGTTGAGGCTTGGGTTAACAGTAAAATTTCACATGAAGCACCTACTACTACAGTAGAAATGAGTATAGAAGAAGCCAAGAAAATGGGAGCCAAAGCACAGTTTGGTGAAAAATATGGAGACACAGTACGTGTGGTTAGCATAGGAAAAGACTCCGTTGAATTTTGTGGAGGTACACACGTAGACAATGCTGTTGAGATAGGGCTGTTTATGATTAGCAAAGAGAGTGGAGTATCTGCGGGTGTTAGGCGTATAGAAGCGGTGTGTGGTACAGAGGCATTTAAAAGAGTCTTTGCCATGAGAAATGAATTAAAAGAGATAAAAACTGAACTTAAAAATGTCAACCCTTTAGCAGGTATAGCCAAACTCAAAGAGCAGATAAAAACACTCAAATCTGAGGTGCAAGCCGCACAGTCTGCAACGAAAAAAGAGTTAAGTGCTACAGAGCTCAAAGGGGCACATGTCATCGTAGAAGAGGTAGAGACTGGGGATATTAAAGAGCTCATTGATGAAGCAAAAAACAAGTACCCCAACATTGCCATTATGCTTTTCCAAAAGAAGGGTGACAAAGTGATGATAGCCTGTGGTTCCAAAGAGACAAACATTAAAGCAGGAAACTGGATCAAAGAGATAGCACCTATTCTTGGTGGTGGTGGGGGAGGTCGTCCAGACTTTGCTCAAGCTGGAGGGAAAGATGCATCTAAGATAGGTGAAGCGACCCAAAAAGCACTAGCGTATTTGGAGGAAAATCTATAATGGGTGAATTTTTCGGAAACTACGGAAATATATTGGTTTTTTTACATGTGCTTTCTGCTTTTGTCTGGGTAGGGGGTATGATAGCGATGCGTGTAGCGGTACATCCTGTTATTGCACGTGGGGGTGTGACAGATGCCCAAATGCTCTTGAGTCATAAAATAGCAGATATTTTAGAACCTAAACAAAGACTAGGGATTACCATGCAGACAGTTGGAAGATTGTTTAATTTGGTGATGCCTTTTATCATTATTTCGTTTGCTACGGGGCTTATTATGGCAGTATCATTGGGTGGACATCATGGTGCGCTTAAGACATTATTTGTCTCCAAAGAAATCATCTGGACGATTATGGCTGTGAATTATACTTTTATGTACTATAAACGCTCTTCTGCATGGAAAATGTTTAACCAAGGGCAAGTAAAAGAAGCCAAAGCGAGAATGAAGTGGATGGCAAATGTGCTTTTACCATTGAATATTGTGTTAGGACTTATTGCTCTTTGGATGGGTGTAGCGCTTAGGGGACTGTAGGGTGTTACATTATTCCAACACCTTAATGGTCAATACTTTTGGTGTTGTCGTGGGACAACACCCTACGAGTGGCTCATGATACATCTTGCTTCAAATTCAGAATCGCGTGCACTACTTCTCAATAATTTTGGTGTAGATTTCACGCAGAAATCACCAGACTATGATGAAGAACAAATCACCACAACCATAGCTAAAGACTTTGTCTATACCGCGAGTAAAGGCAAGCTAGAAGCTGCCATACGAGAGTTTGGACTCGAAACACCTTTACTATGTGCAGATACAGTCATTGCTGCACATGATGGAACGATTTTGCGTAAAGCTAAAAACGTGGATGACGCCAGACGTATTTTAAACATGCAGAGTGGCTCTACTATCTCTATTATCTCTTCACTGCATTACCGTTCAAAAACTTTGGCTTTTTCAGATATCTCTGCTACATACTATCACTTTAGTACCTTTGAAGAAGAGGATTTGGAAGCCTATTTAGAAAGTGGAATTTGGCAAGGCAAGGCTGGTGGATGTATGGTAGAAGGCTTTTGTAAAAAGTATATAAAATCAGTTGATGGGTATGAGAGTACAGCGATGGGCTTGCAAGTAGAGACTTTGTTACCTTGGATTTGAAAAGTATGACAATTTGAAAGATTTTCAGGTAGATACATTAAAAAATAAGTATAATCTTTTTATTATAAGAGGAGTTATTCATGATAGAGTTTTATTATCAGTTTTTTAATAAAAATTATAAAGTTAAAATAAAACAACTTATCATAGATATTACAAAGCTTTTGGAGTTAGAAAAAATTATTCTATCTAATTCAAATATTATACATTTAGATGCAAAATATAAGATGAATTTAGGTGATGAACAGTGGAAAAGATTAAATCAAATATATTTAACACTTGATTGCCATAAGGCTATCTTGCCGAATATTTTGAAAAAATTTATGTCTAAAAAAAAAGTTAAAAATAAACATTCTTTTATTGATACATTTGCAGGTTGTGGTGGACTTAGTCTAGGGATGGAGACAGCAGGTTTTAATCCAATATTTGTGAATGAAATAGAGGCAAAATTTTTAGAGAGTTATTATTTTAATAGAGAGTTACCAATAGAAAATTATTTTTGTGATGACATTAAGAAGCTAGTATTAGAATATGAGTCATATAAACATAATTTTAACGACATAGATCTTTTCATCGGTGGACCACCATGCCAAGGATTTTCTATGGCTAATAGACAGCCAATTATTGATGATCCTCGTAATGAACTATATAAGTATTACTTGGAATTATTACATTTAGTTCAGCCTAAGTTTTTCGTAATGGAAAATGTAAAAGGTATGATGAATAAATCTGATGAAATAAAAAATGATTTTTTACAAAAAGTAGGTGATAATTATACTATTGAAATAGTACTATTAAATGCAAAAGATTTTAATATACCTCAAAATAGAGAACGGGTATTTGTTATTGGTAGTAGAATAAAAGATATTGAAGCATCAAAAATAGTTTTAGATATTTTGAGTAAAAAAATATTGAACGATTCCTTTATGCTAAAAAATGCATTAGAAGGTTTACCTGCTTTACTGCCTAAAAAAGTGAAGAATGCAGGGAAACTAGAAAATGAAGATATTGGATATAAATTTAAAAAGTTTAAAATACAGACAACTACATTTACAAATTTTATAAACAAGGATAATGTTTTTTATTTGTCTAATCACATAAATCGTTATAATAACGATAGAGATATTGAAATTTTTTCAAGGCTTCCACAAGGAGCAAATTCTTTGCATGAATCTATCAAAGATATCATGCCATATACAAGTAGAAACCATATGTTTAAAGATAAATATTTTAAATTAAATGAACA
The DNA here is from genome assembly GCA_027012955.1 of Sulfurovum sp. GTDB lineage: Bacteria > Campylobacterota > Campylobacteria > Campylobacterales > Sulfurovaceae > Sulfurovum. The sequence continues at coordinate 41,726 of JALUYL010000047.1, read as the reverse complement.
GAAGCACTCTAAAACTATTACTTCACATATGAAGCATGATTGCAATATGTATATACACCCTACAGAACCTAGAGGACTAAGTCCAAGAGAGGCAGCAAGAATACAAACTTTTCCAGATGATTTTGTATTTATGGGGTCAAATAATAATTGGTATGCACAGATTGGCAATGCTGTACCCGTAAAGTTAGCAGAAGTTATAGGCAATAGTATCATGAAGTATGTAGGAGAGATTGATGAATAGCAAAAAATTAAAGTATATAGATTTATTTTCAGGGATAGGTGGTTTTAGAAGAGCCATGGAACTTTTATCTGATGATTTAAATATGAAATCAGAATGTGTTGCCTTTGCAGAAATTGATAAATATGCGGTTACATCTTATAAGGCTAATTATAATACAGATAATGAAATAGAAATAGGGGATATCGAAGAGTTTGTTAGTGACAACAATAAAGTCAAAGATTTGCCTAATTTTGATATGTTATTTGGTGGGTTTCCTTGTCAACCTTTTAGTATGATGGGTAAACAGCTTGGACTCGAAGATGATAGAGGTGGACTCTTTTTTTCTGTAATGAAGATAGTTGATATAAAAAAACCTAAATATATTTTGCTTGAGAATGTACGGAACCTTTACACACATGACAAAGGTAGTACATATAAACGATTGAAAAAAGAACTTGAAGATCATGGCTATAATGTCCAAGAAGGTATTTTAAATACTTCAGATTTTGGGTTGCCTCAACATAGAAGAAGATTGTATATCTTTGCAACGAGAGATGATTTAGATAGTAGTGAAATTAAATTTGAAGCAGACTTAATAAAAATGCATTTTCAAGAAATAAGAGATAGAAGTATAAATACATATGAAAGTGTTATGGATGGAATACTTGACACGCATAAAGTTGAAGACAAGTATTATCTTTCTGAAAAAATAAAACCAACCATACTTTCTAATGGTACAAAAAACTTTAAGTCAAATTCGAAAATAAATCAAATGATTGCTAGACCATTAACTGCAACTATGGTTAAAATGCATAGAGCATGTCAAGATAATTATTATTCACAAGAATTTCTTGACTGTGAATGTCAAGAGAGTTATTTAAAAAATGATTTTTCAAAAGATGAAGAAGCTACACATAAAATTCGGAAACTAACACCTTGGGAGACATTAAAGTTACAAGGTTTTGATAAGGGGTTCTTTTTGAATTCTAGTGAAGCAGGTGTAAGCAATCATCAACTATACAAACAAGCAGGTAATGCTGTTAGTGTTAATACTGTTTATACTGTGTTAGATTATTTAATAAAAAAGGAAGAATATGTTTTATAAACTTCATAAAGATACAAATATAGGATATAAAAAGATAACTGATGCTGAATTAGGTATGACAGATGGTGGTACAACACATATAGGATTATTGAAAAATACATTAGAATTTATACCAAATTATCATCAAGAAGCTTCAGCTCAATTGATTTATAATAATAGCATTATACAAGTAATTGATTTCCTTGATCCAATTGAAAATCCAGATGGTAGCTTACGAAGCCCTAAAATTAGAACAGGAAAAAAATATGAACTTGCCAGATATCAAGATGGTAGAACATCTGTTGTAAATAATATTAGAAAAATAGCTAATGATAACCCAAATAATGATTGGTTTTTATTTTGGTTTGGGCTTGATGATAAAGAATTGATATTTATCTTAATAAATAAGAATAGTGATAACTATTTTGAACTTCTGCGTCTCTTAGGTCCATTAAAAGCGAGAGATACAATCACAAGAACAAGTCCAGTTTTTATAAAAATAATTGAGTATTTAACTTTAAAAGTGAACAATCTCAATATTAAGTACTTTGAAGAATTAGAGCTTAATACACAAACAGAAGACAAGTACTTTTCTGAACGTATAAACCCTAAAAAATATGACATTATAAAGGCTCAAAATTTATTTCAAAAAATTGGAAGAAAAGGGGAAGAAATTGTTAATGAGCATTTGAATAGATTAGTACATTCTCGAGAAATACAAAGTTTTCAATGGATGAATAAAAATAGTGAATCTGGCTATCCCTTTGATTTTGAAATACAACCTACCGTTGGAAGCACAATATATTCAGATGCAAAAGCAACTTCATATAGATTTGAGCAAAAAATGATTTTTTCTTCACAAGAATTACAATTTATAAATGAAAATAGAAATTATATGGTACATAGGGTCTTTAATATTAATGACATTCCACAATTAAGAGTTTGTAATAACATTGCCAATATAACAGATAATTTTATGAATAATTATAGGCACTTTAATGATGCTATACGGCAAGATGATATATTTGTAAATAGCATGAAAATTTCTGTACCTCCTACAAATCGAATATTGAATTTTTATGATGCAGTTATTTAATGTACGAAAATGAACTCAAAGCCCTAAAAAAAGCAGGACGCTTCAGAGAACGTAAGCTTTTTGATGAAGATTTGGTAGATATGGCATCGAATGATTATCTGGGACTTTCAAACAACCAAAAACAGTTTAGCAAAGCTGTTAAATTGGTAAAAAAATACACTACACTTACCTCAAAAGCTTCGATGTTGGTCAATGGTTATCATCCTATCCACCAAAAGTTTGAAGAGATGATGGCAAAACAAAATGGCTTTGAAGAAGGGCTTATTGTAGGGTCTGGATATTTGGCAAATATGGCACTCATAGAGGCACTTGTGCGTAAAGGCGATATGCTTTTTATGGATGAAGAATACCATGCCTCTGGTGTGATGGCAGCAGAGTTACTGGGTGAGAGAGTGGTGCAATTTAAACACAATGATGTGGAAGATTTACGCCAAAAATTGGAAGCCTACCCTGCCAAAAGACAGATAATCGCAGTAGAGGGTGTCTACTCTATGGGTGGAGACCTGTGTGACAAAGAGATATTTGATTTGGCAGAAGAAAAAAATACGCTCATGATAGTAGATGAAGCACACTCTGCTGGGGTACTGGGTGAAAAACTTTTAGGAATATTTGAACATTACGATATCAGCATCAACGAACGACATATAAAAATGGGAACTTTAGGGAAAGCCTATGGTTCCTATGGTGCTTATATTTTATCCTCTTCTCATGTCATTTCTTTTTTAGTCAACCGTGGTAAACCTATCATCTACTCTACAGCTCCCTCTGTATTTGACACGGCACTGGCACTTGTCAATATGAAGCATATGCAAAAACATGCAAAAAAGTATAGAAAAAAGATAGAAAAACGACAAGACATGGCTTCACATATGTTAGGTATGGAGTGCGGTAGTCTTATCGTCCCTATAGAGATGCCTGATAATTTCAGTACACAAAGTATGCAGCAAGAGCTTCTCGAATATGGCTACTTAGTAGGTGCCATACGACAACCAACAGTACAAAAACCTATCATGCGTCTTATATTGAATGTAGGGGTAAAAATGAATAAAATCATACATACCATCGCGCTCATTAGAGAGAATTCGCTACAATAAGATTTATTTCCCACTATAAAGGTCATCTGTGTTCAATAGTTTAATCAAAGGTTCCATTATCTTAGCACTGTTATTTGGTGTGGCGCTGACGGCTGCGTTTATTTATGCCTATGAAGAGATATCGTTAGATGCAGATAAACTCATCAATTATAAACCAGAAACATCTTCTATTATTTATGACAGACATGGCGAAAAACTGGCGTATGTGTTTAAAGACCAACACCGTCTCTATGCCCGTTACGATGAGATACCAGGTTTCCTTGTCGAAGGTCTTGTGGCGATGGAAGATACACGCTTTTTTGAGCACAATGGTGTGAACCCTGATGCCATCATGAGAGCGATAGTGAAAGATATACAAGCAGGTAAATTTGTTGAGGGGGGAAGTACCCTCACACAACAGTTGATTAAAAATAAAATTCTTTCCAATGAAAAGAAACTGGCACGTAAAATAAAAGAAGCCATTTTAGCCATTAAAATAGAGCATGAACTCAGTAAAGAAGATATCATCGAGCGGTATCTGAACGAAATCTCCTATGGAAACAACTATTTTGGTGTGAAAACAGCAGCCAATGGGTACTTTCATAAAGAGATGAGTGAACTTAGCCATAAAGAGATGGCTATGTTGGTAGGGCTACCTAATGCACCGAGTTTTTATAATCCTCTGAGACATTACAAGCGTGCCTTAAATCGTGCAAACAATGTACTCTATCGTATGAAAAGCATAGGGTGGATAACGCAGAGTGATTATCTCAAAGCTGTCAAAGAAGCACCTGTTGTATATAAAACTTCTTTAACACAAAACATTGCACCTGAGATAGTCGATGAAGTACTGAGACGTTTTAAAGGTAAGTTGGGTGATGTGCGTACAGGTGGGTATGAAATCTACACGACTATCGACATGAAACAACAAGCCATTGCAAAAGATGCAGTAGCCTTTGCCTATAAAAAAGCACTCAAACGATACCGTGAAACCCCTGCAACGTCTACGCTCAATATGGCATTTGTAACAGTGGAGAGCAGTACGGGAGACATCTTATCTATGGTAGGTGGGGTGGATTATAAAAAATCTATGTTTAACCGTGTGACACAGTCTGTGCGACAACCAGGTTCTGCATTTAAACCATTCATCTATCAGACAGCCTTAGATATGGGGTACAACCCAGCGAGTCCACTTACAGACCTAGCACGTACTTTTCAATACACTTATAAAGGAAAGTTGAAACTTTGGGCACCTAAGAACTATGAACATGACTTTAAAGGGTTTATGCCACTTCGTGAAGCACTGGTACATTCACGTAACCTTGCTACCATCAACTTAGTCTCAGACATTGGTGTGGGTACGATACGTAAAAGATTGGCATTTTTAGATGTACCACATATCCCTAGAGATATGTCGATAGCCCTTGGTAACCTTGGGCTGAGTCCTATTAAAATGGCACAAATATTTTCAGTTTTTGCAAACAAAGGACACATGATAGCACCAAGACTTGTGAGTAAAATCGTTTCTAAAGAGGGTGCTGTGATTTATGAAACACGATCTAAAGAAATCGAAGACTTTACCACGCCAGAGCAAGCTTACCTCATGACAGATATTTTAAAAGACGTAGTGAAGCGTGGGACAGGTAGAAATGCACGTGTGAAAGGCATAGAACTAGCAGGTAAAACAGGGACTACCAACAACAACATAGATGCATGGTTTTGTGGCTACTCTCCAACCATAGAGACGATAGTTTGGTTCGGGAGAGATAACAATAAACGCATAGGAAGAGGTGCGACAGGTGGAGCGATGTCTGCACCTGCATTTGCTTACTACTATAAACATTTGCTAGAACTTTACCCCGATACCAAACGTACCTTTGACAAACCAGAAGGTGTGATGGAAGGTGTGTATGCAGGGCGTAAAGAACTCTATACGGCTATCTCCCCTTTACCAGACAGCTATAAAAAGTCACAGATGGAAGATACAGCGATGGTAGAACATGAAACAGACATCGTGGAAGATGTGGACCCCGATGGAGAAGTCGGTATGGCACCAACGATTAACATTGATGACACCCCACTCTATAATGAAGAGGATACGCAAGAAAATGGAGATGCATTGCACCCAGACAGAAAAGTACCTCTTACCCCTGTGTCACACGATAGTGGTACACTATTTTAGGATATACATGAGTAAAGCTCATTTTATTTAAAGGAAGCAGATGCATAGTTTTGCACCAGAGATTTTATTGATTACCATATTGAGTTTAGTGATATTCTCTGATGCCCTTGCAAACAGACTTAAGATACCGTCTGTATTTATACTACTGATAGGTTCGTATTTGGTCTATACCTATTTTAAACCTGCAGTACCTATCGATTTGGCGGAGAACTTTTCTACTGTTATTTTATTTTGTATCCCGCTTATTTTTATGGGAGATGCTTTACATCTACATTTTTCAGACATTAAAAAGCATGCATGGAGCATCTTTTATTTGGCAGTGGTTGCTGTAGCACTCTCCATTACAGTAGGGGCAAGTCTCTCATACTTTAATGTCTTTGAAGGCTTAGGTTTGGGTGCATACGTGGCTCTTTTTGCTATCAATATGGCAACCGATGCAGTCTCTGTACAGTCCGTACTTTCACGTTTTAAAGGCATAAATCATGACATTAAAGTACTGATAGAAGGTGAATCACTAGGAAATGATGCAACTGCGGTTATCGCTTTTTTCTTCATCGGGTTACCGTGGATGGTGTCAGGACATATTGATGCAGGTGTAGCTGCTATGGATGCGGTGCGTGTCTTTGTTGTTAGTACAGCTATAGGACTTGCCTTAGGTTTTGTGTTTTATATGCTTATGAAACTCTTTTCTAACAAAAGGGGTGAACTTTTTGCATTTATAGTAGAAGCGTATGTAGCTTATGTGTTGGCAGAAGAGATGCACATCTCAGGTATCTTGACTCTCATCGTAGCCATTGTAGCGACCAAAGCATGGATAGATACAGACTTGTCCACAGATACCTCTAAAAAGACAAAGAGTTTTATGCGTAAGTTACGTTTAGGTGGCTTTGAGACAACAACCCATGAAAGACTAGAATACATCTATGAAATGGCAAAAGAGTTTGGGTACATTGCCGCGGTTGTGATATTTTTTGCTTTAGCTGAGATGGTTGATTTCCATTTACTCATGGAATATAAAACAGAAATTTTGATTATGTTTGTACTTACTACGTTGATTCGTGCTGTATCTATGGCAAAGTTTGCCTTTTTTGGTACGGTGAAGTCCTTAGATTCCATTAAGCCTGTAGGTGTTGAAGGGTGGTTTATATTGACCTTCTCTGGTATGAAAGGGGCACTATCTATCATCTTGGTACACCTTATCCCAGATACGTTTGCACATAAAGAGATGTTTGAAGCTGTGACGATTGGGGTAGTTGTTCTCTCTATTTTTGTGTATGGTACAACACTATGGACGTACTTCACCTTCTTTAAAAAAGAGGAAGAAAAAAATATCTTTAAGTCTTAGTTGGTTTTCTTCGGGTACCCAAAAGCGGTACCCATTTTCACATTTCTTATTCTTTCTTTGTGTATCATATAAAATTATCGATAGATGTTAAAAGTACTGTATTGTTTAATGTTAAAATAAGAATTGAAAAGAAAAAAGAGGGGAAGTAAAGCTCGGGCCGAAACCCGAAAGGGGTTTAGCAAGAGTAAGTAGTGATGTACTCGTGTGCTGTTGGGCGACCTTCAACAGGGATAACGTGTCTGTCGAACATATAATCAACATATTCTTTAACGTATTCTGGGCTCATGATAGGTGCTAGGAAGTCGTGGTCTTCTGAAAGTCCTTCAAGTGCATCTCTAAATGAGTTTGGAAGTTCAGGGATACCTCTTTCAGCAATCTCATCTCTAGTAAGCTCAAATAAATCTTCATTAAATGGACCAACAAGTGGGTACCCACCTTGTTTGATACCATCGAGCCCTGCAATCATAAGTACCGAGAATGCAAGGTAAGGACAACAAGTAGAATCTGGGAAACGTGTCTCGATTCTAGTTGCTGGCGCACCTGCACCATAAGGTATACGACATGCAGCTGAACGGTTTTGGCTAGAATAAGTCAAGATACGTGGTGCTTCAAAACCTGGAAGTAGTCTCTTAAATGAGTTTGTACTTGGGTTCGTAAATGATGCTACTGCTTCTTTGTGTTTGAAGATACCAGAAAGGTAATCTAATGCAGTCTTAGAAAGGTTTGCGTACGCACCTTCTTCATAGAATGTGTTTACACCATCTTTCCAGAGTGATTGGTGTACGTGCATACCATTTCCGTTATCATTATAAATAGGCTTAGGCATAAATGTAGCTGTCTTACCATTAAGGTGTGCAACCATTTTTACAACATATTTATATTTTTGTACATTATCAGCAGCAGTGATGATGTCTGAGTAAACGATACCGATTTCGTGTTGACCCTGTGCCACTTCGTGGTGACCAAGAATTACTTCTAATCCTACTTCTTCAAGAAGTAGCATCATCTCAGCTCTTAAATCTACAGCAGAATCTGTAGGCATTACTGGGAAGTAACCACCTTTAATTCTAGGTCTGTGACCCATGTTTCCATATTCACCATAATCTTCGTTATCGGCCCAGTGACCTTCGTCTGTTTCTACTTTAAATGACTGGTGGTTGTCGTTGTCAACAATTTTTACATCATCAAAGATGAAAAATTCATTTTCAGGACCAAAGTACGCAGCATCTGCAACACCCGCTTTATCAAGTGCTTCAAGTGCTTTTTTAGCGATACTTCTTGGACATTTAGCGTAAAGCTCATTTTTATAGATGTCATATACATCACAGATAAGGATAACTGTGCTGTCTGCGGTAAATGGATCCATAAATGCAGATGTGACATCTGGCTTAAGAATCATATCTGATTCATTGATTGGTTGCCAGTTTTCGATAGATGAACCATCAAATGGAAGACCTGCTTCTAGCATCTTATCATCTACAGCAGGTGCTCTGTATGAAATATGGTGCCATGCACCTTTAATATCTGTAAATCTAAAGTCGATGAATTCAACTTCATTTTCCTCACAATATTTGTTAAACTCTGCCATGTTATTTACGAATTTACCCATGTGTAACTCTCCTAATTAAAATTTTATCCTTAGATTATAACCACTCTAAAATAAATAAGGGTAGGAGTTTTGCCTAAAAAGTAATCAATTGTTTATCTCGCCCTTTAAAAGTAACAGCTTTGGTATATCCGATGTCTCCTGCCAGTGCGGTTGCCAAGTCATATCCTTCACCTATTTGGTTTACTGCATGGGCATCTGAAGAGAATGTGATGGGAATATCAAGTGTATACGCTTCTTCCAATAACGCACGTGAAGGGTACATTTCTCCTATAGGCTTTCGCAAACCGGCTGTGTTGATTTCCATCACCATATTGGATGTTTTAATGGCTTTTAGAACATCTTTGGCTAACAATCGTACATCTTGTTTTGGCATAAATTTAAAGACTTTTATGAGGTCTAAGTGTCCTACAATGTCAAACTTTCCAGACTTTGCCATCGACTCAGTGGCTTCAAAATAGGCTTGCCATATCTCATCTATATCTTTTTCTTTCCATCCACCTATAAACTCTGGGTTATCAAAACCCCATTTGTCTATGAAGTGTACAGAGCCTATAAGGTAGTCAACATTGGCATGAAGTACGCGCTCGTCCATATGCCCTTGTAGCCAGTCTACTTCATAGCCTAGTAAAATGTCTATGTCGTTTTTGTAGTTTTCTTTTGCAGTGAGGATGTCCGAAACATAGGCATCCATTTCATCAAACTTCAGTCTATAGTTTTCATCGAAATCCATAGGAGCATGTTCGGAAAAACCGTAAATATCTATGCCAAGTGCAATGGCGCGTTGGATGTATTCATCTACTGTTCCCTCTGCATGGTTGCAACGTGTAGTGTGGTTATGTAGGTCAATTCTTGTTTTCTTCATAGAGTGATTTTATCATAAAAACTGTTCTTTACTACTAATACGCTAAAATATATCCAATATTTTAGACAGGATTTTTATGCAAAACAAAGTAGAACTTTTAGCACCAGCAGGTAACTTGGAGAAGATGAAGATTGCTCTAAACTATGGTGCTGACGCTGTATATGGTGGAACAAGTACTTTTTCTCTTCGTATACGTTCAGGTAAAGAGTTTGATATGGAAGCCTATGCAGAAGGCATTGCTTATGCCCATGAAAGAGGTAAAAAAGTCTATTCTACCGTAAACTCTTTTCCTTTTAATTCTCAACTTAAACTCTATGAAAATCACATTGCTAAAATCGCAGAACTTAAACCTGACGCCCTCATAGTGTCCTCTCCGGGTGTGGTCAAAATCGCTCACAAAATAGCACCTGATATACCTATCCATCTTTCTACGCAAGCCAATGTGATGAACGCTATGGATGCAGAGGTCTATTATGACTTGGGTGTAAAGCGTATCATCGTGGCACGTGAGATTAGTTTGAAGGACTGTGAAGCGATTAAAAATCATATACCAGACTTGGAGCTTGAAATCTTTGTACATGGTTCGATGTGTTTTGCCTACTCTGGGCGTTGCCTCATCTCTTCACTTCAAACAGGGCGCGTACCCAACCGTGGAAGCTGTGCAAATGATTGTCGTTTCCCATACGAAATATATGCACACAATCCTGAATCTGGGACTACTTTTAGACTCGATGAAGAAGAGGGCATAGGTACCTACATTATGAATGCCAAAGATATGAATATGGCTTCTCATGTAGATGAAATCATGAAATCGGGTGTAATTGACTCACTCAAGATTGAAGGGCGTACGAAGTCTCCATACTACGCAGGTGTTGTTACAAAAGCGTATCGTCATGCGATAGATGACTATTATGCCAATGACTTTGATGAAAAGCGTTACCAAAGAGAGCTTGGTACCACGCAAAACCGTGGATTTACCGATGCGTATTTACTCTCCCGTCCTTTTGACAGAAACGACACAGAGTCAAATGAATTTTCTATACAGTATGGTACACACCAAGTTGCAGGACTGGTAAGTGAAGATGGTCTGACATGGAAGTGTAAAGACAAAACGTGTCTAGGTGATGCAGTGGAAATTGTACTTCCTGTAGGGGCTACAGTTGATTTAGTAGACAATGAAATAGGTAAAATAGATGAAGTCAATGGACAATACTGGCTGACATTTAAGAACTTAACGACCAAAGATGGTAAAGAGCTAGAGTGTGTACACAGTGGTAATGTGAATGATATTCTTTTACCGACAAAGTTGCCAGGTTATACGATACTACGTCGCAAGATAGCTGAAGCTTTGGAGAAAAAAGGTCTTACAGAAGACTCAACGCCCATGAAGCTAGAACAAGAAAATAAATAAAAAAGGAATCATAAAATGAAATTTGTATCCATCATAATGGGCAGTAAAAGTGACTATACGATTATGTCTGAATGTGCAGATACGCTGAAGAAATTTGGTGTACCGTATGAGCTTATTATCTCTTCTGCACACAGAAGCCCTGAGAGAACAAAAACATATATGAAAGAAGCAGAGGCAAAAGGTGCACAAGTGTTCATCGCAGCAGCAGGCATGGCAGCACACCTTGCAGGTGCATTAGCAGCAAGTACAACCAAGCCAATCTTGGGTGTACCCATGGAGTCAGGACCCCTTAAAGGTGAAGATGCATTGTTAAGTACAGTAATGATGCCAGCAGGTATGCCAGTAGGAACACTTGCCATCGGTAAAGCAGGAGCAGTAAATGCTGCGTATCTTGCCATTCAAATTATGGCACTTCAAGATGATGAACTCAAAGTGAAACTTCAAGAAGACCGTATCAGCAAAGCGAAAAAAGTAGAGCTTGACTCTTCTGAAATCGAAACAATACTATAACCCCAAAACTCGTTCCCACGCTCTGCGTGGGAATGCATATTTAAATTTGATATAATACTACAATTAAAAATTAGGATACATTATGGCTAAAGAATTAGCACATTTTAAAAACTTTGCAAAACTGAAAGATACTAAAGTAGCTTTTAATGATATTACTGTGATTGCTGGGAAACCAGGAACTGGTAAGAGTTATGTGATGAAAATGATGTATGCTATAGATGAAGCTTTACGTTTATTTTCTAATAATATGAACGACCTTCCAAAAAAAATACAGGATATATTAAAAAAAGATACTGATATATCTAAAGAAAATTCTGCAAAGTATATAATGGAGTATTTAGATGAAAGATCTAAATATGTTAGAGACATAGATAATGAATTATATGATGATTTAAAAAATATATTACAATCAATATTTGTAGATATAGAACAAATATCTAATGACTTTTTTATAAAATTAAATGATAGTTTTGTTGAATATAAAAATAATTCTTTAAATGCAAATTTAGATGAAATCAGATTGTATAATAATGTTATTTTTGTTGAAACTCCATTAATTTTAGAATTTAAAAAATTTATGAAAAGAGAAAAAGGGAAAACGCCTTATCATATAGAATCTCTTTTAAATATCTTAGATACAGACTATTCTTTTACAGATAAAGAACAAGATAAACTAATTAAAGAGTTTACAGAGAAGTCTAAAACAATTATCAAAGGTGATATTGAGAGCAGTGGAGATTCATTTATTTTTAACAAAGAAAATGAGAAAAATTATGATATCGTCAATGCTTCATCAGGTACAAAAAGTATAGGACTACTTCAGTATCTTGTAACAAATAAAGCCCTTAAAAAAGGTTCTGTATTGTATTGGGAAGAACCAGAAGTACATTTACACCCAGAGTGGCAATTAAAAATGATAGACCTTTTTGTTGAGCTTATGAATGCAGGTGTTAAAATAGTATTCTCTACACATAGTCCATACATGCCTGACTATTTAAATGCTATTTCAAAACGAAGAGGTTTTGATGATAGAGTATCATTTAATTTATTTAAAGAGACAGAAGGTGTAGTTGAAAATCATATTTTAGATACTGATGAAAAATGGCAGTTGATACAAGATGAACTTTTGGGCTCTTTAGAGGAGATAATGTGGGAATACATTTAAAAAGTGTCAAACAATTTTGTTGTGATGACACTTTAAGTTCTTTTCGTATTATTGATATTGATCCTTTGGATGATGTAGGTTCAACATGTGATAAAGTTATTGAATGTCAAGATAAATATATTTTAGTCGAAGAAAAAAGTATTTTACTTGGTTTTTTGAATAATTGTTGTACATATCTTGATAAAGACTTTGATAGCTATAAATATGTTAATGATGATATTGAATATCTTAAAATTACTGAACTATTTTTACTTATTCAAACTTTAGATGTTGAAGTAAAGAAAAGATTGTTAGAGCAAACAAAATCGGATTTATTAAGTTCTGCACCTAAAAAAGCAAGTAATACTACATATATATTATGTGAAAAATTTGATAGTACAAAAGCAGCTAATATGTCTGTTTATTATTTGTATTGTAAAAGTGGAAAACCTATTGATAGGATAATTTATAATTGGCTAGCAAGAAATAGAAAGAATATATTTGTTGAATGTCAAGATTTAAAAGTAAAATTAGAAAAGGAATGTGCATGAACAAAAACGCCATAACATTTAGCACTATGCTACTAAAACTCCAACAATACTGGGCAGAACAAGGATGTAATATCGTACAGCCGTACGACATCCCATCTGGTGCAGGGACATTTCACCCTGCGACACTTCTGAGAAGTCTTGATTCTAAGCCTTGGTCTGCTGCATATGTGGCACCTAGCCGTCGTCCTACCGACGGACGCTATGGCGAGAATCCTAACAGACTTGGGGCGTATTATCAGTTTCAAGCTCTCATTAAACCTAGCCCTGACAACATTCAAGAGCTTTACCTAAAGTCACTTGAGTACTTAGGGCTTAACCTACAAGAGCATGATATCCGTTTTGTCGAAGACAACTGGGAATCACCAACACTTGGTGCTTGGGGTCTTGGTTGGGAAGTGTGGCTTGATGGTATGGAAGTGACACAGTTTACTTACTTCCAGCAAGTAGGAGGCATAGCCTGTGATCCTGTGGCTGTTGAGATAACCTATGGTACAGAGAGGCTGGCTATGTATTTGCAGGGTGTAGACTCTGTCTATGACCTGGTATGGAACAAAATGGGCGACACAGTAACTACGTATGGTGATGTGCATAAAGAGACAGAGTATGAGTTTTCCAAGTACCATTTTGAAGTAGCGAATGTAGAAAACTTGTTCCAACACTTTGAAGATGCTTCTAATGAATGTAAAGTCTGTTTGGATGCAGGACTTCCTTTACCTGCCTATGACCAATGTATGCTGGCTTCTCATGCCTTTAACGTACTTGATGCACGTAAGGCTATCTCTCAGGCGCAAAGACAGAACTATATTCTAAAAGTCAGAGAGCTTTCTATAGGCTGTGCACAACTTTATAAAGCACAAGAAGAAGAACGCAATGCAAGGGTAAAATCGTAGGGTGCTGTTGCCACAGCACCTTTTGCTTTTTTATATGAAATACTTTTAAATTTACAATCATATTATAGAAGGTGCGATGGCAATCGCACCCTACGGAGTTAATCATGAAATTACAAGAAATATATAACCACCTAGATAAAATAAGCTCTTTTGAACTTCAAGAAAAATGGGATAACTCTGGGTTAATTGTAGGTGATTTAAATCGTAAGGTCTCCCAAATAGTAGTCTCTTTAGATATAGATTTTTCTATGATAGAAGAGGCAAAAGAGGGCACACTCTTTGTGGTGCATCATCCCCTTATATTTGCTAAGCTTACACAGCTTGATTTTGCTAAATACCCTTCAAATCTTATGGAAAAGATGATACTTAAAAAGCAGTCATGTATTGCACTGCATACAAACTTTGACCAGACACATCTCAATAAATATGTGTTTACAAAGATTTTAGGTTTTACTTTGGAATCTCAAAATGCTTTTCTTTGTACAGCAAAAGGTACATGGAATTACAAAGCACTTTTGAACTTGATAAAAGAAAAGTTGGAGCTTCCTACACTAAGAGTAGTAGGTAAGAAAGAAAATATAAAATCTATCGCTTTATGCACAGGTTCTGGGGCTTCTTTGATGGATGAGGTAGAGGCCGATTGTTTTCTTACGGGGGACATCAAATACCATGATGCGATGAAAGCTATGAGTGAAGATTTGATGATGATAGACATCGGACACTATGAACCTGAGAAGTTTTTTGCCCAGATATTGATAGATGAATTGAAAGTTTTACCTATTTTGGCTATAATTGCGAATTCTAAAAACCCATTTCATACTGAAACGTATTAAAAATAGGTTCTTAAACCTGTAAAAAGTTACAGAAATACCCTTAAATCCTAAAGGACAGAGATTGAATAAACACTTAAATGAGCTTATCGAGCTTTCTAACAATGATAAAGCGATTGACTCGTATACCCCACAACTTGAAGCTGCAGATAAAAAAGTAGCTAAAATTCAAAAAAAGATGGATGCTGCACAAGCTGAACTTGATACGTTAAATACAGATATCGTAGACAATGAAGCAAAAGTAAAAACATTTGAAGAACAACTAACACTTCTGAATGAACAACTTTCTTCAAATGCTAAAAAATTGAAAGAGATTTCTACAGAAAAAGAGATGAAAGCACTCTCTTTGGAAGAAGATATCGCAAAAGAGAAAATGACTTTTGCCAATGAAGAGATTGAAAGACTTCAAGGTATCAATGAAACGAAAAAAGCATTGCTAGAAGAAGCAAGCGAAAAGGTAACTGCCTTAGCTGCTGAATTTAAAGCAATGGACGAAGTAGTTTCTGTAGAAAAAGCTGAGATTGAAAAAGCAAAAGGTGAACTTTTTGTAAAAAGAGAAGAGCTTAGTAGAAACCTTGAGCAAAAAGTACTTGCATTCTATGAAAAGATTCGTATCTGGGCAGGGAACACAGCAGTTGTACCTGTAAAAAAACAAGCATGTTACGGATGTTACATGAAGCTTAACGATAAAACCTATGCAGAAGTGATTAGAGCAGACGAAATTGTAAACTGTCCTCACTGTGGACGTATTTTATACCTAGAGCCTGTTACAGCTGAAGCATAACAAGTGAAATACTATGGAGAAAACATTCTTTTTTCTCTATAGTCTAGTTGCGTTTTTACTCTACATTTTAGCACTCCCTTTTCTATTTCTTTTTTCTTTTAAATCAAAATATAAAGATTCATTACCAGCTAGATTTTTCTTATGGAAAAACCCACCTTTAAAACCTGATGGTATTTGGTTTCATTCGTGTAGTTTTGGAGAGGCAAAGGCCATTAAGCCATTGGTAGACAAATTGCCAAGTGAACTATTACGTATGAGTAGTACAACACACACGGGTTATGATGCTATTTTAGACTATACGCAAGAGAGTCGTTACTTGCCCTTTGAATCACTGCTCTTTTTTTGGCTAAAACCTCAAAAAGCTTTAGTGGTCATGGAAGCGGAGTTTTGGTACTTACTTTTTGTCTTGGCACAAAAAAGAGGGGCAAAAACACTGCTCATCAATGCACGGATGTCTGAGAGATCTTACCCAAAGTATCTGCGTATGGGTTGGCTTTATAGACATATCTTTAAACATATAGACGAAGTCTATGCACAAACGGCATTAGACAAAGAACGTTTAGAGTCTTTGGGTGCAAAAAATGTTGTGGTTACGGGTAATATTAAACTGTCATCTCTCCCAAAGGTTACTCAAACGTTGGTAAAACCTTCTGGATTGATTATTTGTGCAGCAAGTACACATGGGACTGAAGAAGCATTAATTTTAGATGCTTTTTATAGATTGAAACAAGAGCAGAGTGAGGCAAGACTCATTATCGTGCCACGTCACCCTGAACGTTTTGACAAAGTAGCAGGCATGATAGAGGCTTTTGGTAAAGCTAACAATCTTTTATGGCATAGGTATTCTGAGGATAAGAGCCTAGAGGATGATATTGTTCTTATTGATACTTTGGGTGAGTTGGTCAATATCTATAGTATTTCAGATATTGTGATACTTGGTGGGGCATTTGAGCCTATAGGTGGACACAATGCAGCTGAAGCTGCACAGTTTGGATGTAAGATACTCTCAGGTAAGCACTATTTTAACCAAGTAGATATTTTTGGAGCCATTGAAGGTATTGCTATAGTGGAAGCATCCAATCTTTCTCGTAGGCTTTTACAGCATGGGCTTTTGAAACCTACAAGACTGAAATATCATACAGATATATCACCTATCGTGAAGAGTCTTGAAGATGTTTTGTGAGATAAAGGAAGATAGAGTAAGTTTACGTATTAAGGCACAGCCTAATGCGAGTAAATCAGAGTTTTGCGAACTTTATGGTGAAGATGCCATAAAGATACGCATCAAAGCACCAGCAGTTGAAGGTGCGGCAAATAAAGAGTTAGTAAAATTTCTCTCAAAAAGTTTTAAAGTCCCAAAAAGTGATATAATTTTTAAAACAGGACAAAATAGTAAAATAAAAATAATAGAATTTCCATTAACGGAAAAATTTAGCATATGGATAGAAAAAAATGGCTACAGATAAAGCATACAAAGTCTTAGCAAGACAACAAGACATTTCAAATAAAAAAGCAAAAGACCTCATAGATAGAGGGCTAGTGTTTGTAGAAGATAAAAAAGTGAAGATTGCACGTGCAGACATACACACGGAGACCTTTTTTCGTATAGAATACCCTGAAGATATAGAGATACTCTACCAAGATGAGGATATCATCGCTATCAATAAACCTGCACAGGTAGACAGCTATGACATTCAAGATGCTATTGATGGTGCAGAACTTTTACATAGACTTGACCGTGATACTTCGGGGGTTTTACTTTTAGGTAAGAACAGAGCATTTATAGACAGAGCCATTAAAGAGTTTAAATCACGCAAAGTTGAAAAAAATTATGTGGCATGGATAGAGGGTGTGTTGTATGAAAAAGTTGAGATAGATGAACCTATCTTTACCATTAAAAAAGGTAAAGCATTTTCGCTTATAGACCCCCTACGTGGGAAAAAGGCACATACTGTAGTGAAGCCAGAAGAGTTACAGGGAAAGAAGTCTAAAGTACATATAGAGATAACCACAGGACGTACACACCAAATACGTGTACACTTGGCACATATAGGACATCCTGTTGTAGGCGATGAGCAGTATGGAAGTCGTACACAGTCAAAGCGTGTGCTTTTACACTCTGCAAAAATGAAGATACTTGACTATGAGTTTAATGCCAAAGAGCCTAAAGATATCGCTAGATATAAATAAAAAAGGACAATAGATGCAGTTAAAATGGTTTATAGTATGGATAGGTATATTTTTAGTAACATACCAAAGTATGGCTAAAGGTGTAGAAGTCAGTAAGAAAATTGATTTTGATATAGGTCAAAAGAGTGTAACACTGCATGGTGCAGTCAGGGGCTTTGAAAAAACAAACTATCAATTTTATGCTAATAAAGGTGAAACACTGCATGTCAATATTGACTCTTCAAAAGCGTATTTTAAAATTTATTCACCTTTTAAAAACTCCAGTGATTCTGCTTTTTTCAGAGGGGACATAGAGGGCTCAAAATATAAAGATAAATTACTTAAAAGGGGTATCTATACCATTCAGGTTTATTTAATTTATGAAGAAGCAAAGAAAGATATTAAATCACTCTATACCATGCATATCAATATAGACTAGTGTATTAAGCCCAAATAGGGTAAAATCGCAACAATAAATAGAAGAAATACAAGGGTAAACATGTTTGATACTTTAACCGATAGTTTTAAAAATGCCATAGGTAAAATACGTTTTCATGATGATGAAAAGGCATTGAAAAAAGCTACAACTGAGCTTAAAAAGTCACTACTCAAATCAGATGTACATCATAAGGTAGTAAAAGATCTCATAAATAGCGTAGAAATAGAGACTAAAAAACATGGTGTTGGTAAAGACAACTTCCTTAAGGCACTACAAGACAAACTCACAGATATTTTAACGCTTGAAGGTGCACCAAAAGGGTTTACTTTCGCCTCTAAACCACCAACCGTAGTGTTGATGATAGGTTTGCAAGGTTCTGGTAAAACAACCACTACAGGTAAGCTAGCACATTTTCTCAAAGAGCAAAAGAAGAAAAAAGTACTCATCATCGCAGCTGACTTGCAAAGACTCGCAGCCGTTGAACAACTCAAGCAAATCGCTTCTAACATAGAAGTAGAACTTGTAGCCGATGAAGGTGCTACGCCAACAGATATAGTCAAACGTGGACTTGAAAAAGCCCAAAAAGAGCTTTATGATGTAGTGCTGATAGATACGGCAGGTCGTTTAGCCATAGACGATGAGCTTATGAATGAGCTTGCAGAGGTGAAAAAAGTAGCCAATCCAGATGAGCTTTTCTATGTAGCAGATGCTATGACAGGACAAGATGCAGTAAGAACAGCACAGACGTTTAAAGAGAAGATAGGTATCACGGGTGTGGTTCTTTCTAAATTTGATGGTGACGGTAAAGGTGGTGTGGCACTTGGGCTTACCCAACAAGTAGGTGTACCACTTCGTTTCATCGGTAATGGTGAGAAAATGCCAGACCTAGAGCAGTTCATCTCTGACAGAATAGTAAGCCGTTTGATGGGTGCAGGGGACGTGGAGGGACTTGCTGAAAGAGCTGCTGCTACCATAGACCCTAAAGAAGCAAAGCGTATAACGCAGAAGATTAAAAAGGGACAGTTTAACTTTAACGATTTTCTAGCACAAATGGAACAGATGAAAAAGCTTGGAAGCATGAAGTCCATCATGGGGATGATACCCGGTATGGGTAACATGGCGAAGCAAATAGGGGATATGGACTTGGAAAATTCTGATGAGATTAAGCAAATAAAAGCGTTAGTTTCCTCTATGACTTTAAAAGAAAGAGAAAATCCAGATTTATTAAATAATATGCGCAAACGTCGTTTAGCAGCTGGTGCAGGGCTTGAGCCTATGCATGTAAACCGTGTGTTAAAGCAGTTTAAAAATGCTGCAAAAATGGCGAAGAAGATGTCCACTAAGGGTGGCATGAAGCAGATGCAAGACATGATGTCGCAGATGCAAGGTGGCGGAGGGATGGCAAACATCCCTCGCTAGAAATAGTGTGATACATAGAAGTTAATAAAATTTTTAGTATATTTATGGTAAAATCGCGGTTCGTTAAGCCTTGATGAGTGTTTTAGTCATTAAAAAGCAGTTGTCAGGACTTAATTTATGGACACTTGAACCTCCAAGTGGGTTGTAATTAAAAGACATATATTTAAAGGATATAACATGACAATGATCAGAATGACAAGAATGGGTAGAAAAAAGAAGCCATTTTACAGAATCGTAGTAACAGATAGCAGAAAAAGAAGAGATGGTGGTTGGATAGAAGTCATCGGTAACTACAATCCAGTATCTGTAAACAAAGAGCTTACTCTAGATGAAGAAAGACTAAACTACTGGCTTTCAGTTGGTGCACAAATGAGCCCAACAGTAACAAGACTAGCAGGTAAGAAATAGTCTAATGGTAACTGACTTCCTTCTCACTTATACCAAGCTTTTGGTAAACAATCCTGAAGATATTTCCGTAGAGATATCGGAGGTTGATGAGAATTTTGATGAGATTATCATCTTTGCTAACAGTGAAGATATTGGTAAGCTCATCGGAAAAGAAGGAAGAATGATAAACTCCATAAAAACGGTTATTTCTGGATGTAAAGCAAAAGGCGGTAAAAACTACCGTGTCAATGTAAAAGCAGCAGAATAGCCATGTTAGGTCTCCTTCTCAAAGAGCAAAGCCCATTGAGAATTCCTCTCACTAAAGCTTTACATTCTGTAAAGATAAAAAATAAGATTTTTTATGTCAAATGACGCATCTCTCATCGCTCAAATTGGGCGAACTATCGGCCTTTGGGGCGACCTTAAATTTCATATTCATACAGATTTTCCAGAACAGTTTAAAATAGGAAATACCTATAAAAGTAATCGTGGTGATTTAACCATCGCTGATATTAATTTTACGCGTGGTATTGTAAAATTTAGTGGCTATGAAAGTATCGATTCTGCGAAAAAACTAACCAATGTAAAAATTTTTGCTGATATGGCACAAACAAGAGAAAACTGTGACCTCAAAGAAGGACAGCACTTTTGGTTTGATATCATCGGATGTACAGTGAAGCAAGGTGATGAAGTACTTGGTGAGGTGACAGATATACAGCGTATGGGTGATACAGATTATCTACTAGTCAAAACAGATGAAGTTTTGGTCCAAGAAGATTTCTCCCAAAGTTTTTTGCTTCCTTATATAGAACGTTATGTATTGACTGTTGGATTGGATGAAAAAATAGTCTATACGAAAGATGCCAAAGATATACTTGAGGCGTCTTAAATGCGTTTCTCCTTCATTACACTTTTCCCTAACCTTATTAAAGGGTACTTTTCAGAAAGTATTTTAAAGCGTGCTATCGAAGATGAGAAGATATCTATTGATTTTTATAATCCACGTAACTTTACTACAGATAAACACAATCGTGTAGATGCACCGATGATAGGTGGGGGAGCAGGGATGCTTATGACGCCTCAGCCACTTATGGATACATTGGCAAAAGTCAAAAAGGATTCTCCCAAAGGACACATCATTTTCCTTTCACCTGTGGCAAAAACATTTACACAAAATGATGCAAAACGCTTGGCTAAAAAAGAGCATGTGGTTTTTGTATCTGGACGGTATGAAGGTATTGATGAGAGGGTGATAGAAGTATATGCAGATGAACTTTTGTCTATTGGAGACTTTATTTTGACTGGTGGAGAGTTGGCAAGTATGGTGGTATGTGATGCTATTAGCCGTAATGTAGATGCTGTGCTTGGGAACAGTGACTCTTTAAGTGTTGAGAGCTTTGAAGAATCACTGTTGGAAGCGCCATCTTTTACGAAACCTATAAATTATGAAGAAAATGAAGTTGTTTCAGAGTTCTTAAAGGGTAATCATAGTAAAATCACGGACTTAAAAAGAGGGCTTGCTTTGTGTAAAACAAAGTATTTTCGCCCAGATTTATACAAAAAAGGTATAACAGATGAGAAATAAATACATCGAAAGCTTTGAACAAGCTCAACTAGATAACAAAAACGTTCCTGATTTTAGAGCGGGTGATACAGTAAAAGTAGCCGTAAGAATTAAAGAGGGTAATAAAGAGAGAGTACAAAACTATGAAGGTCTTTGTATTGCTATCAGAGGTCAAGGTACAGGACGTACTTTCATGGTAAGAAAAATGGGTGCTAACTCTGTTGGTGTTGAAAGAATCTTCCCACTTTACTCAGAATCTATCGAAAGTATTGAAGTACTTAGAAGAGGTAGAATTAGAAGAGCTAAATTGTTCTACTTGAGAGAGTTAAAAGGTAAAGCAGCAAGAATCAAAGAACTCCGTAGAAAATAGTTCTTTCGTCCGATTTTACTTCATCTTTGGAGGAGTGCTTCAGTCACTTGCTGAACGTAAGCTCCTTCAGCACAACCTCCAAATCTAAAGCAAACTCAAACAAAATTATCTATTTTCATAGACTCCTTTACTCAAACAAAATAATCAATTTTCTATTCATCTCACACTTTAACTTTCTAATTAAATCGCTATAATTATATTTAATTTTATCCAGGATATATCTATGTTAACAACCATTAAAAACAAATTCATTTCACTTTTACAACTCATACTCGTATTTATCTTTATTATCTTTGAAGAGCTTATTTGGGAGGGGATTGCTAAGCCTATTTATGAGGCCATTCATTCACTTAAAATTCTTCAAAAAATAGAAGCAAAGTTAAAACATATCAATGCCTATGTGATTCTTGTACTCTTTGTTGTACTTTTGGCAACAGTGGAAACGTTTGGTATCTATGCGGGGATGCTCTTTATGAGTGGTCAGGTGTTACTTGGTTTGTCACTGTATGTCTCTAAAATCCCCATCGCGGCATTTACTTTTTGGCTCTTTAGAGTAACAGAAGACAAGCTTATGCAGTTTGGATGGTTTAAATGGCTGTATGAGAAGATGATGGCAGGTATCGCATGGTTGAAGTCACGCGAAATGTATGTGGAGACTATGGCACGTTTAAAGCGTATGAAAGAAGGGTTTAAAAAACGTGCTCGTGCATTTAAAGAAAAGTATTTCACGGCAGAAAGTCCTTTTATGACAAAAGTAAAGCGTCTTTATAAAACGATAAAAGCCTCTTTGAAAAAATAATGTATGCATAAACGTATTTTTCTTTCAACACTGGTTTTTCTTCTTGGATTGCTTATCATCGTTTTATTGGTTGAAGAGAGTCGTGAATTTATTTTTGCTTTGTTTTTACGTGTTTTACTTTTTGTAAAGAAAAATATTTTTAAAATATTGGCAGCATTCTTTTTGGTTAAGGGAAAGTTTATCCTCATGCTTTTCTTAAAGAAAATAGCATTATTGTCAGCGACAGGGTTGGGTAAACGATATGTGGTAGAAAAAGTGGTGATGGGCAATGTTAAAAAACACTTTTTAGACCATCTTGCTGATGATTTTAAACGTCTTGTCAATCATGCAAAAGAGAACTTCAAAAATTTCCCCTTAGTTAAAAAAATCATCACTATTTTTGCTTTTATCGGTTCTTTGGGTTTCGTGGGTAAGTTTATGGGTGGAATGCTTGCGTTAAAAGTGTTTATAGCTAAAGTGTGGAGTTTCCTTTTAGCAATTTTCCTGAAGACTGGTACAGCAGTTGCATATTTTTTCACTGATTATCTTTGGGGTTCTTGGTTAGCACCTCTAGTTGAGGTGGTCATTTTTTCATGGTTACTCTCATGGATGGAAAAAGTACCTTTCCTTGCCAAAGGCATCACGGGTATCTATGCTTTTTTTGTCTCTTGGTTTGAATGGTTTGAATACTATATGGAAAAGATATTTCATATTCCTGTGAAGTCATTTTTACAATGGTTGGTTAAGAAAATACAAGCTAGTATTGACAAGTTTATAGGGTATAAAAAAGTTTCTATCTGGAAGCGTCTACATGAAGATAGAAAATTAAATCCAAATATCTATACACAACATAAAGAAAAACGTATAGCACGTAAATCTAATCAAGTGCATACCTATATCTCGCCTAGAGAGAAGATACTAAAAAAGCGTAAGCAAAAATAGTTATTACTCATAACTCCTGTTTTTCATAGCTGATTTCGCTTCTCTATCAAGTGTTTTTGCTTTCATGTCTGCAC
Source organism: Sulfurovum sp. (assembly GCA_027012955.1). Taxonomy (GTDB): domain Bacteria; phylum Campylobacterota; class Campylobacteria; order Campylobacterales; family Sulfurovaceae; genus Sulfurovum. The sequence continues at coordinate 17,993 of JALUYL010000047.1, read as the reverse complement.
GTTTGTCATGAAGTTGCTTCCCTTTGGCGATGGCGATGCTTACTTTGGCTAAATTACGTTCATTAAAATAAATCATCAGAGGTACAATAGTGTAGCCATCTTTATGCACTTTGACATAGAGTTTCTCTAACTGTTTTTTGTGCAAGAGGAGTTTTCTAGGTGTTCTTGTGTCAGGTACATAATGTCTGTTTGTGGTTTCCAAATGCGCGATATGGGCATTCATAATATGCAGTTCACCTTGAATGAAGCGGCAAAAAGCATCTGCAAGGTTCGCACGTTTCGCACGCAAGGCTTTGACCTCTGCACCAGCGAGAACTATACCTGCTTCGAACTTCTCAAGTATCTCATAATCGTGTCTGGCTTTTTTGTTTTGTGCAACGATGTTGATAGCCACAAATATCCTTCATTAAATAGTTGAAGAATTATATCATATAATCTCAGTGTTTATTTAAAACATTTAAATGGAAGTTTGAGGTATGATAACGGTATGAATAATGATGAACATAAAAATAACCCAATGCATGGGGTTAAACTGGTACAGGTGTTAGAAGAGTTAGAAGCGCACTATGGTTGGGATGAACTAGATAAACGGATAAGAATCAATTGTTTTAACACCAACCCAAGTATCAAGTCTTGTTTGAAGTTCTTGCGTAAAACACCTTGGGCAAGGGTAAAAGTAGAAGCCTTGTATTTGGAGATGATAAAAGATAGATAGTGCTACTGGGTGATGGTAATAGTTGTATTTTCTTTACCATACTCTTTGATAAGTGCATATAGCTCTTTTGCATGGGTAGGGTGGAGTCTGACGCATCCATGTGAGGCTATATGACCTAAACGGCTGATGCTTCTCGTGCCATGTAGCGCATACCCCCCCTTAAAAAATATGGAGTAAGGCATCGGTGAGTTGTGGTATTTTTTTGAATAGTGCATTTTTTGCATACTTAAAGGTTTGTAAGTACCTGTAGGTGTCACATACCCTCTTCTAGCCGTAGAAACGCGCCATTGGTGTAAAAGTGTCGTACCTTTGTATACGTTTATCTTTTGTTCGGAAAGATCGACATGCGCGGTGATGCTATTGTGTGTGGGTGATTTGGCAAAAATAGCTTGTTGTTTTTTCTCTTTTTCTAAAGCTTTCTTTTGTGCTATGGCTTTGAGTTCAAGAATTCTCTTTGCAACAAGTTCTCGTTCTTTTTTTGCACTTAGCATACGTGCTGTTTCTAACTTCTCCTGGGCTTCTTTTTCTTTTTGTAATTTTTTTATAAGCAAACGTTTCGCTTCTAGTTTTGCAAGTTCTTTTTTTTCTTCTACTCGTTTTTTTTCTAACGCTTTTTCTTTGGCTTTTTTAGCGATAAGAAGACGCTTTTTTAAGGCTTCTTGTTCTACTTTTTCCTGTGCTAGACGTTTTTTTTCTCTTCGTTCTTCGATATGTTTAAAAGAAGTAAATAATACTTCATTGTCAGAGTGTGTTTCTATATCGTCAAGTTTAAAAGGGTTTTCTTGTGTAGGTAAAAAAGAAGTTTTTGTGACACTACTGTAAATAAGGAGTGTCACGAACGCAGTAAAAAAGAGATATTTAAACAAAAGAGTCCTTTTGGTTGCTATAGTTTATTTGAGAACTGACTCTTTTTTGAATTTTTTTGCCAAGCTATAGTAGAACGTTGCACGATACTTTCTGCGCACGCCTTTTAGCTCTTCACAGACATCTTGTATAGCAGCATCTAACACTCCCTGACTTGCATCAATACCCAACTTTTTAATGAGAAAGTTTTTACGTACAGTATCAAGTTCTTTTGGATCTGAACAGGAGACAAGTTCCGCATCTTTTTTGTAGATAGAAGGTCCAAGATTTTTAACCACGATAGCTACAAAATCTTCATCTACTTCACCATAGTGTTTTTTGATATCTTTGATGTAAAGAGCAATCTTTTCTGCTTTCTTTGCACCTTTTGGTGCTGCTGTAGATTTTTTAGCAGGAGTGGTTGTTTTTTTAACTGTTGCTTTAGTGGTCGTTTCTTTTTTTACTGTGGCTTTTTTTGCTACAGGTTTCTTAACCGGTGACTTTTTCGTTTCAGTACTTTTACTTGTAGCTGTTGTCTTCTTTGTGACGGCTGTTTTGGTAGTGGACTTTTTTGCTACAGGTTTTTTAGTGGTAGTGACTTCTTCTGAAGTACTTGCTTTCTTTGTTGTGGTTTTTTTACTAGTAGGTTTTTTTGCAGCAGGTTTTTTACTGACAGGTTTCTTGGAATCACTAGTAGTCTTGCTAGCTGTAGTTTGCTTCGTGACAGTTGTTTTTTTGATAGCAGGCTTTTTCACTGCGGGCTTTTTTGCTGTAGCTTTCTTTGCAGGGGCTTTCTTTTTCGTTACTTTTTTTACTGTGGGATTTGGTGCATCTTCTGAAGAGTTAACGTCATCTTCTGCAGAAAACACTTTTTTAAAAGAGTGTTTAATGTCATTTATAACAAGTATTTCAGCACTTTCTTGAGGTACTTTTCGTTTTATGACTTCCTTATAAAGGACTTCTTTTTCAGGGGGAGTACCTAGAGTGAGTACTTTTCTAACGAGCTTTTTGAGTGTGTCTGTAATTGCCATGATGTCTCCTTTTCGTAAATTATAGCAAAAGTTTAATAATCTTTCAGTGCTTCATTAATTTGAACATACGCCATGATAGGTGTTGTTTCAAAATATGGTATGTCATATTTCTTTGCAAAGTCTTTGGTTATCTTTTGAACTTTTAAGAGGTTAAACCGTGGTGCTTTGGGGAATAGATGGTGTTCTATTTGTGTATTGAGCCCACCATAGAACCAATGCACCCAAAAACCGCCTTTGAGTGAACGACTGCCCCTCATTTGTAGTTCCATCCATGAAAAATCTTTGGCTTGTTCTTCTGTGAAGGTTTCACACCCTAAGTGGTTGGTAATGAATCCAAATGCAAGCCAAGGGGAGAGGACAAAGTTCATGACAATTGCCACTATAAAGGTATCAAAACCGCCTATTTGATAATAGAGTGTTCCCCAGATAAGTGGCCAGTGTAATAGCATAAGCGAAAGCTCACCCCATAGTTTTCGTTTGATGACAAAAGAGTAAGACTGCGCAATAAATGCAGGGAACATAAAAAACATGGCACCCCAAAAGACAATATGTTTGTATTTTTTTAAGAAAGGGCTACTTCCTTTGTTAGGGGTAAATGCACCATCAAGTGCCCGGATATCTTCATCTTTCTCTACGATGTTACAGTAAGTGTGGTGATTGACATTATGTTTATAGTCCCACCATGAAGAGGAATTTGAGAGAATAATGGCAGAAAAAGGATAGCTCAGTTTTTTAGACAGCGCTTTGTTTTTAAAGTACTGTGTGTGCAAGATGTCATGCGAGACAAAGACGGAGCGCGTAAAAAGCAAGGTTAAAAAAAGAGCCAAAATCACAGGGTGCCAATGTGGTGCGGTTGCAAGTGCTGTGATGATGCAGAGAAGTATGGCTATCATTTCTAGGCTACCACGTATAGGAACACGGTCAAGTAAGCCCGCTTCACGTACTTGGGTTTTTAATTCATCGAAGATATTAGGATACTTATTTAGACTTGCCATGGTTTCTCTTTAGTTTATTTGTTTTATTATAACTATTATTTGATTAAGATGTATTAACCCAAATATAGAAATAGGAATTCATCCTATTTCTATATTTGGGATTAAGCTTTTTGTTTAGGGATAAATTATGTTACACTATTATTCTTGTTCAATATTTTAAATGTTTAAAGGTACCTTTACATGAAATTTTTGATGCTTATCCTCAGTATGTATACTTTTCTTTTTGCAAAAGTAACCCCTCATGAAAAATTTTCTGAGAAAATGATTGTTGCGAGTTATGGAGATAGTGCACTTGCAGATGAAAACTTTTTGAAATTGAAAATTTATTTTATAGAAGAGCCAGCTATTCGGGCTTTAGAAGAGAAATATCATTTGACACCTAAACTTGAAATGTTAGGAAAACAGCAGGTATTGGTACTTTCACCGATCCATTCTTTGACAGTACGTAATCAGCTGCTCATTTTACTTACGCCACTTTTCCCAGATACTTTTTATATTGATGCACCCGAGACGATTAAAGATACGCAACGTTATGTGGAATCAGATATACCAAAGATACAAAAAAGCTCTAAGATAAATGCCACAAAATATAAAGCACAAAATGGGATAGATAAGATTGGTTTACAGTGGATTGCTATTTGGTTTTTGGCCTTGATAGGTTTGATATCTTCTCTTCTTCGTCGACGCAAGATTGCTAAACTCAATAAGACACAAAAAGATATACGAAGTGATCAGAAAAAAATTGAAAAAGAAATTACACAGTTAGGAGTAGATAATGCGTAAAATTATAGGTTTATGGTTTGCTTTTATCTTGGCATTATTAGCAAATGAAAATGTTATTGTTTTGTTGCAAAGTGACAGCACAGAAAAAATAGAATATGCAAAAATACAGTATCAAACTTTATTGGAAAACGATGCAAGTTTGGCTGAAATGTTGTCTGCATCTCAGATTAAAGAGAAAGTGGTTGTTTTACATGATAAAGAACTGCTGCAAGTTGGACCATTTGAACGTAATGATTTACTAGCACTTGCATATATCAATGTAAAGAAAGTATTTCCTTATGCTGTGATTATCGAAAAAAATAAGCCTGTAGTGGTAGCATCTGCTATGGCTACATCTGTGACCCCCACGATTAAGAAAGTATATGTGGACAGAGAAGTGATGGTTGAAAAAGATGATAGCAATTTATGGTATGGTCTGTTTACTTTGGCTGCTATAGGCATAATCTTTATGTTTGTGTCTTCTGAACAAATAAAGAAACTTAAAAAAGACCATGAAAATATTAAATTTAAACATAAAAAGTTAGAACAAAAACAGCATGAAGTGCTTTCGAGTATGGGAGAAAATATCCATACTATCGCACGTGAAACGATGACGCATACGAGTAGCCTTGCAGAGAAGGTGAAAGAAACACCTCTCTACAAAGACATGGAAAAAGTCATGTACAATGAAAATGAATTACTAGATGTCACGGGTGATCTTATTAAGTTTTTAAGACTCAAGTCTAAAAAAGTAGTGATTCAGCATGAAGTGTTTAACTTTAATAATGTGCTTAATGAAGTTGCGGGGTTATTGAATAATACCTATAAGCAAAATGACACAGAGTTGGTTTTTGATATCGATAAAGAAGTACCGAGATTTATGTTTGCTGATTCACTGCATCTTGGGCAAATTCTAACAAATTTGTTAGAATATTTTATACAAAACAGTAAAAGTCAAGAGATCAAACTTGAAGTGGTCACGACGTCTAGTTTAAAAGATGGGTTACAATTATGTTTTAACATAGATTCGGAACTTCTTGTAGAAGATAAAGAAGCACTTTTTGACTCATACTATGATGAGGCTTCACGTAGATATGTGGGGCTTGGACTTTTTGTTGCCAATGAATTGACCCATTTGATGGATGGAGAGTTACTTGTGGTTGACCGTGAGAATGGCTTTAATGGCTTGGCATTAACCATTCCTATAGAAGAGAAGAATAAAGAGAAAAGAAAGTACCGTTTACCAGATAAAGGTCTCGTAGGTAAAAAAATCCTTATTGTAGATAAAAGTGATTATGCAGCACATGCTACAGAAAAAATGTTTGCGTATTTTAGAGCGGAAGTGACAGTCTTAAGCGCAGAACAATTTATTAAAAATATACCTATTTTCTCTGAATATGAAATCGTTGCACTTAATGATACTTTGTTTAATTTCAAAGTGTTGGAGTCGCTTAAAAAAGTCAAAGATAAGCAAAACCTTAAACTGATTAGTTTAGATAATCTTTTTTCTTCAGATGAAGTGGTACCCAATAATGCGATAGACATTAGTTTGGTAAAACCATTAACGCAAGAGTACGTTTTTGATACACTTATCGAACTCTATGAAAAAAAAGCCAAAGAAAAAGAAGTTAAAAAAGAAGAGCTCGCATCGGGTATTGTTCCTAAAGTTGCAGATGTCTTACCTATTTATAGGGAAGTATTTAAAGATGTAAAAAATGTAACCTTGGAGAGTTTTAAGAAATTTAAAGGTGCACATATTCTTATTGTGGAAGACAATATTATCAATCAAAAAGTGGTGATGAGTGTGTTGGGTAAATCAGAAATGAAACTCAGCGTAGCCAACAATGGGGAAGAAGCTGTCGAATTTGTACGGGCACATAAAGATGTAGACTTCATTTTTATGGATATCAATATGCCTGTGATGGATGGATACAGAGCTTCTGAACTCATACGCAATGACAATCGCTTTGATAGCATTGCCATTGTAGCATTGACCGCGTTGGTGTCAGAACATGAGATAGAAAAGATGTTTGATTCTGGGATGAACGGATACCTTCCAAAGCCTGTACGCATTGAAAAACTATATAGTGCGCTAGATATGTTTGTTAAAAAAGATGAGAAGATGCATATTTCAGAGATGAGCCAAGAACATGCTAATCCTACTTTAGTGTTTCCTGGACTAAACATAGAAGAGGGGCTTGCCCATATGAAACAAAATAACGCTTTTTATAAAGAGGTTCTCAAAGAGTTTATGGATGCGTATAAAAACAGTGATACATTGTTTGAAAAACTGGTCAAAGAACAGCGTTTCACACAGGTTAAAATGTTCTGTTTTGATATGAAAGGGTTGACAGGTACTATTGGGGCTAAAGAGATGCATGTCATTATTAACGAGATTCATCAGCACCTTATTTATAAAAAACCAGAATTGTTACATAGCTATGTTTCTCGATATAGAGATGAATTTAGCAAACTTAGCGGCTCGATAGAAAAATATCTTAATAGCTAAAAGTATCCCCTAAAGCACTTTGAAAAATGTGCTTCCTGAACCAGAGAAAAACCAGCCATCTTTGTCTATGTATTTTAATTTAGGGTAGGCGATGAGGGAAGCTGCATAGAGATCATTGAGTATGATGGGGTCTGCTATCATCTCTAAGAGTGTTTTTGAATCTAGTCTTTCCCACCCTATAAACGAACATAGGTTTATGTTGTTAAGCAAGTGTTGCTTGAATGTTTTATACACTAGAGTTGTGTCACAGCCTAGTTCTGGGGTATAGAGTTCTAAGGCTAATGGTGCTTCTGCAAAAGGCTCTACCACTTCTCCAAAGCCACTGACATTTGCACAAGGGTAGTTGTAGATAAAAAAAGGTAAATCAGCCCCTATGGTACTTCCTATCTTTGCTAAGGCTTCGGTACTGAGCATTAGGTTACATACCTCTTTGACCAAGCGCATAAAAGCAGCGGCATCAGAGCTACCGCCACCAAGTCCTGCTTGACTTGGGATACGTTTGGTGACTACAACTTTGTGTTTGTAAAAAAAGTTGAGTATGTCTAGGTCACCGGTATGGTCATTTAGTGCTTTGTAGGCTTTGTAGATAGTATTTGATTCTAAGGGTACATCCTCACATCCTTCTATAGTAAATGAGTCACATTCACAAGGTACGAAGCGAATAGTGTCATATAAATCTTCCACACGCATAAAACGTGAGAGTAGGGTATGGTACCCCTCTTTGTGTCCAGTTATCTTTAAAAAAATGTTTACTTTTGCATGGGCTTTAATACTGTACACTTACATTTCCTCAAACTTTGGTATGCGGTTAAATCGGTATTTGACTTCATACCCTATGATTTCGATAATAGAAAAAAACTGTGAAGTTTCAATAAGATAAATGCCTTCATCTTGTATCTGGAAATACTCTACGCCAAGTTTTTTTCCAAGTTCCATAAATGATTCATCGCCTGTATAAACATTCGTCGGCAGTGCTAAATGTGTAAAAGGATTAAGGGCTTTTTCATTGTTATAATGAAAAAGCCCTTCATGGATACGGTGTAAGCTTGAGAGGGTTCCATCAACTCCAAGTTTGTCGGCTATGAGTGCGCCTAAACTACGTATGTAAGTTCCTTCACTCACTTTGGCTTCAAAATGTACAAAAGGATGGTTGTAGTTGAGTAGTTTTATATCGTAAATGGTAGAGGTAATGGTTTTTAAGTCGACTTCTTCACCCGCACGTGCAAGTTCATAAGCACGTTTACCGTTTATCTTTTTTGCGCAAAACTTTGGTGGGTAGTAGGTCAGCTCACCTAAAAGTGAGGAGAGGATTTCTTTTATGGTCTTCTCATCAAACTCTTTTGTTTCTTTAATGCTGTCTATCTTCTCTATATCAAGGCTTGGCGAGTTGGCCCCTAGCCATAGGGTTGCTTTGTAGCTTTTTGGCGTTTTGTTGAGATATTGAAAGAGTTTTGTGTATTGCCCTGTAGCGACGATGAGACAGCCTGTGGCAAAAGGGTCAAGTGTACCTGAAAAACCCACTTTTTTAGTCCCATATTTACGTTTGACGTAACCCATATAGCCATTGGATGAGCGAAATATAGGTTTGTTTACGACAAATAATCTATTCACGTGTTTGTTCCCTGTAGGGTGTGGTTGCTACCACACCTTTTGTTTGTATTATGTAAAAAAGTTATATCGATTGTACAAAAGAGCTCAATATCTCTTTTTTATTTCCACCAAAATTAATGAGAAGTTTATACTCTTTCCCTGATTTGTTCGCAGCTTGCACACGTCCGATGCCAAAGATCTTGTGTTTGACCAAGTCACCTTTTTTGAAAGCAGCCTGTTTGGTGATTTTGAGACTGGCATCTTTTACAAGACCTGCTTCACCGAGGAAGCGGCTTTTGTCTATCATCTTACGGCGACCTTTGTAAAAACGGCTGTCTACATAACAAAGGGTAAGGTCAGATTTGGCTCGGGTGATGGCAACATAGCCTAAACGACGCTCCTCTTCCATATTACACCCCTCTCCAAGTAGAGGAAAGAACTCTTCTTCTAGTCCTATGACAAAAAGATGTTCAAACTCTAGTCCTTTGGCTGCATGTATACTCATGATGGTGATGGCATCTTCTTCTATCTGGTCTTGGTCAGATTGGAGTGAGATGTCATTGAGAAATTCATCGAGTGTGAGGTCTGGGTTTTTGATGACGGCATCTCTAAAAAGGCCATAAAATTCATCAATGTTCATGATTCTGTCCATGCCGTCTACCATACTTGCATAGTGGTCTTTTAGTTTAATACGTTCTTCAAAAAGAGTGATGAAGTTACCCAATGTTGTTGAGACTTCACTCTGTAAAAGCTTGACATCTTCTACTAATTTTGTGAGTGAAGTAGCTACTTTTTTACTAATGACAAGAGGAAGGTCACCTTGAAGTGATTTTTCTATGTACTCAAACAGGGAAACATGTGCTTCAAAAGCTGCTTTTTGTAGCTTCTCTATAGATGCTTTTCCTGTGCCCCGCTTTGGTTTGTTAATGATACGTATGAGAGAAAAGTCATCATGAGGGTTAGAAAGAACCCTGAAATATGAGATGATATCTTTGATTTCTGCACGCTCATAAAAGCGCATCCCTCCGATGAGTTTAAAAGCAAGACCCGATTTAGTGAAACCTTCTTCCAAAGAACGAGAAAGCGCATTGATACGGTAAAGTACGGCTATCTCATCTGGGTCTGCACCCTTATCTAAAAGTTTTTGTATGCTATGTGCAATGGCTTTAGCTTCCATAGATTCATCTAACGAATGGATCAGTTTAACATTTTCACCTGCACCTTTATGGGAGGTAAGTTTTTTACCCAATCTTGTTGAGTTATGTTCTATGAGTGTATTTGCAGCTTTTAAGATGGGCTCAGTTGAACGGTAGTTTGTCTCAAGTTTGACTGTTTTACACGTTTCGAAATTACTGGAAAATTCTAAAATATTACGTATGTTTGCCCCACGCCATCCATAAATACTTTGGTCATCATCACCCACGACACAGAGGTTGTTGTGCTCAGAAGAGAGGAGTTCGAGGAGTTGAAACTGTAATTCATTGGTATCTTGGTACTCATCTACCATGATGTATTTGTAGCGTTCACTCGTTTCTTTACGCAAGGTGTCATTTTGTGCAAGTATTTGGTGTGTAAGCATGAGTAAATCATCAAAATCTACAAGATTATTCTCTTCGATGTTTTTTTGATAGGCAACATAGATGGATGCAATTTTTTTGTAGTCAGGAAGTTCGGCTTTTTCCACAACAATTTCAGGAGAAAGCAAAGAATTTTTGTATTTTGAGATTTCTGAAGCAATGAAGGAGATGTTTAAATCTATTTTGAGTTCTTTGGCAATGCTACGTATAAGACGTTTTTTATCATCACTGTCTATGATGACAAAGGCATTACTTCGTCCAAGTTTTTCTATATGAAACTTAAGAAAAAGTAATCCAAACTTATGAAAGGTACATAAAAGAGGAGGGTAAGAAACACGTGAAGGCATGAGTTTTAAAGCACGTTCACGCATTTCTGCAGCGGCTTTGTTTGTAAAGGTGAGGGTAAGTGTGTTGGCAGGGTCTATGCCCACTTCTCCTACAAGGTATGCAAGACGCGTGGTTAGTGTCTTTGTTTTCCCTGAACCCGCCCCAGCTAAGATAAGCATAGGACCATCTATATGTTCAACGGCTTCTTTTTGTGATGGGTTTAGTGCATTTAAAATGGTTTCCATAAAATGTGCTTTCTCCTACTAATTGTATTAATTATACCTTTTAATTGTTTAGAAGCGCGATAGCATGATTCGACATCTTATATAAGTAGGGAAAATAAAATCATTCTAATAAGAACAACTTATGTTTGATTTAAGTATAATTAGATATAATAATTTTATTAACTTAGGTTATTTATAAGGAATGGTACTTTTGTACTAGGTAAGGACAACAAATGTTAAAAGATTTTGTAAAATTAGAGACATTTTTAACTGTAGCACGCGAAAGAAGTTTTTCAAAAGCATCTGCTAAGTTAGGGATATCCCAACCAGCGGTTACACAACAGATTAAATTTATAGAGAAGTATTTAGCTTGTAAAGTGATAGAACGTAAAAAGAATGGTATTAAATTGACCAATGAAGGTGATGAGCTCTACAAGATAGCCACAAGACTTGAAAAAGAGATTCATTCATCTGAACAAGATATTTTAAAAATCATTAACAAAGAGATTACTTTTAGATTAGGTGCATCTTATACTATTGGTACCTATATCATCCCTGGACAATGTCTCAATACTATTGGTGAAGCCATTAGCAATGATATTAACCTTGACATCGATGTAAGTGATAAAATTGTTGAAAAGCTAAAAGATAGAAAGCTTGATGTTGGACTTATAGAGTCACCTGTTATGGATAATGACCTTATCTATAGAGAATGGCTAGAAGATGAGTTGGTTGTTGTGTCTAATGTACCTATCGCCAAAACACTTAAAACAGAAGAACTGTATGACTTCTCATGGATTTGTCGTAATGAAGGTTCGCATACAAGACGCGTAGTCTCTGAAGTTTTTGAAGAATTAGGTGTTTCTTGTAAAAGTTTTAATGTTCTTTCAGAAGTAAGTAACACAACTACAGTCCTTCAAACACTGAAAAAGAGTGATAGAAATACTGAAAAACCAGTGGTATCTATCTTGTCTAAGTATGCTGTGATGGATGAGATTAACAATGGTGAACTTTTTGAAGCGAAACTAAGAGGTTACACTATGACACGTAAATTCTACATCGTGTACTCTAAAGAAAATAAGCATAATGCTTATGTAGATAAAGTGGTAAACTATATCTTAGCAGGTCACTGTTAAGATTTATTTTTCTTGAAAAGTTTTTTATTTTCAGGATTATTCAACAATGCTTCCATCGATGATTTGGTGGAAGTTTCTTTTTCCTTCTTCCCCTCATATTTTGACAGATTAAGTACGATAGGATGATCGCCTACAAAGATTTGATTAATAGCTAACAGTGGTACAGTTACCGTAGAGCCAAAATTACTCTCACCAAAACCTGCTTCAAAAGAAAAGTACTCCTCATCGATACTCGCACTCTCAAAGGTATAGCCACTTAAAATAAAGAGCACTTTTTCATCAAAAGAATTTTGTACTTCGGTAGGAAGCTCAGGGTAAAAAGTAATATGTTTTATTTCACAAGCTACAGCAAATTCTTGGTTTTTTCCAAAGAGATATTCGATAGTTTGAAAAATGTGATTGTGCATTATAGTCTTGTACTCAGGTGTTTGAAAAAGATTGATAGTCATAATTTACCCTTGGTATTACTGTATGTTAAAATGATTTAAGATTTTAAATCCTAACATAGCATTCATTAAAGCCACTTGTGTGTAGTCAGATAATTCCTCTTTCTTGATGTCTCTAGTATGTAACACACCTTCATCAATAAGCTTCTGTCTCATCGTACCTTTTAGTAGAGGTGTGGCTGGAGTGAACCATCTTTCCCCATCATAAAAAGCGATGTTTGCGATAGAAGTATCGGTAAGATAGCCATTTTTTTCGATAATAATATCATCTGCAGTACCTTTGTTGTTAAATAAGGTATTGATTTCGTCTCGATTGGCATATTTTAAATTGTACTCAAAATCAGAAGGTATGATTTTTAAATGTTGTACTTCTTTTGGGGTATAAGGGATATACTCGATACTATGAATGGATTCTCCATAGACAATACGACATCGATATTTACCTAGGGGAGGTGCTTGTATAAAAGCATGTAAATCAAGCGTGTTTTGAGAATGATAGAGTATTTGACGACTTGTGTTGCATCGTTTTTGGTGGTAAGAAAGATTGTGTATCACACCCTCGTCACACTTGATAGTTTCAAGAAGAAGAGGTTTTTGTACTGTGTGTTGAGCCATTAATGGTCAAAAAGTTCTGTAGAGAGGTAACGCTCCGCAGTGTCACATAAGACAGTTACGATGGTTTTACCTTTATTTTCAGGACGTTCTGCCAATATTTTGGCGGCATGTAGGTTGGCTCCTGCGGATATCCCTATAAGCAAGCCTTCGTCTCGTGCTACTTTTTGTGCCATAGCAAAAGAGTCTTCGTTGCTTACAGCCAATACTTCATTGTAAAGAGCCGTATTTAGTATCTCTGGTATAAATCCTGCACCGATACCCTGAATCTTATGTGGCCCTGCTTTTTCACCTTCTAGTACTGCAGATGTAGAGGGTTCTACCGCGATGATTTGGATAGCAGGAATATGCTGTTTGAGTGCTTCACCTGTACCTGTGAGTGTACCCCCTGTTCCTACAGATGCAACAAAAATATCTATATTTTTTTCAGTATCTTTCAGTATCTCAATCGCAGTTGTTTTACGGTGTATGTCTGAGTTGTCTGGGTTGTTAAACTGCTGAAGCACTTTAGCATTTTTAAGTTCACGACCTAGTTGGTCTGCTTTTTCAACGGCACCACCCATACCATCTGCACCAGGAGTCAGTACAAGTTCTGCACCTAAATGCATAAGTATCTTACGACGTTCCATACTCATGGAGTCAGGCATAGTTAAAATGAGTTTCATGCCTTTGGCAGCACAGATTGCTGCAAGTCCTATTCCTGTATTGCCAGATGTAGGTTCTATGATGGTGGTACTTTCATCAATGACACCCGATTTTAACGCTTCATTTATCATATTGAAAGCGATTCTGTCTTTCACAGATGAAGTAGGGTTCATAAATTCACATTTCCCTAAAATGGTGACGCCGAGTTCTTGTGAGAGTTTATTTATCTTGACTAGAGGCGTGTTCCCTATAAGTTCTTCAATATTATTTGCTATCATTTACTATCCTTATTAATTTCCCTTATATATAAGAGTATCTTAACGCATTAATTTTGAGTAAGTGCTTTAAATTCGTAATTTTCATCATCATAATAGTCAATATGTCCATTTTCAATATCATAATGCCATCCATGTAGGTAAATTGTGCCTTCTTCTACTTTTCGTTTTATTGCAGGGTAGGTTAAAAGATTGTCGAGTTGATAGACTACTGACATGCGTTCTGTATAGCGCAACATAGTATCTTTATCTGCATCTCTATATGCGAGAAGACCCACTTTTTTGGCTTCATTCCCAAGTTCAAGCCATTTGATAGTGTGTATATTGTCAGGTGTCTGTTTAATATCTTTGAATAGTGCAGCGATAGCACCACAGTGTGAATGCCCACAGACAATAATATCAGAGACTTCCAAGATGCTGACTGCATACTCTATAGCAGAGGCAGTAGCATGGTAGTCTGCATTTGGGTTGTACGGTGCAACAAAATTACCGATGTTTCTTACGATAAACAAATCTCCAGGCTTTGAACCTGTAATTAAAGCAGGCATCACACGTGAATCTGAACAGCCTATAAACAGTGCCTTGGGATTTTGTCCGTCTTCTACCAGCTTTTTAAAACGCTCTTCACTCTTTTTAAATTTTATTTTTTGAAAAGATTCATGTCCTTTTTCAAACTCTTTCAGTCTATTATCCATAGATAATCTCCTTTATTGAGTAGGCTATCTCTTCATCGGCATACATAGGTACTATACCATTGTAGTCAGAGGGGACAGTAAATGGTTTTTTTTCTAATACTACAGTTTTTTGAAGAGGTTCCACGCCATAAATGCGTTGGGCATTTCCTGAAATAAATGCTTGCAGATTTTCCAACGGAGCATTTTCATTTTCAAAGAGTTCTGCTAGTACCTGTAAGGCGATAGGTGCTGTAAATACACCAGCAGCACAGCCAAAAGCTTCTTTCGCTTCTCTAGGATGTGGGGCAGAGTCAGAACCAAACATCACTTTAGGATGTGCTTCAAGTGCTACTTTAAGTAGGGCAACTTTGTCTTCAGGACGTTTAGCGATGGGTTTACAAAAAAGGTGGGGTTTCAGCATCCCACCGGCGACATCATCAAGTGTGATGAGTAGGTGATGCAGTGTAATGGTTGCATAAAGATTTTCATACTTCTCTAGTGCTGCAACACTCTCTTTGGTGGTGATGTGCTCCATAATGATTTTAAGTTTTGGAAATGCAGTAGCAAGACGTTCATAAATGCTTACAAACTCTGCTTCTCTGTCCATCACAAAGCCATTGGTCTCGCCATGCACACACAGAGGAATGTTAAGCTCGCTCATTGCCTCAAGAGCAGGACGTAACTCCTCAACATCAAAGCCACTAACCCCACCTTCGGAGTTGGTGGTAATACCAGCAGGATAGAGCTTAATCGCAGTAATCTCATCACGCAGACTTTCCAAAAAAGCTTTGTCATAACTTGGTTTAAAAAAGAGTGTCATATAGGGGATAAACTTTTCATCACCAATGGCAGCCAAGATACGCGCTTTATAGGCAACAACTTCTTCTTTTGTACTTACGGGTGGTACGAGGTTAGGCATGACGAGTGCTCCAGAAAAAGTTCTCGCTGAAGCCTTGGCGATATTTTGTAACATCTCTCCATCGCGGAGGTGTAGGTGCATGTCAAGTGGCGCGGTTAATTGCATCAAAATCCTTTAGGACATAATAGTATGTGTTATTTGGTTTTATGCTTTTTGGCACAAACCAATAGAGTAGTTCAATTTTGCCATACTCTGCATTAAAAGTGAGTAAGCACGAAGGTTTTTGTGGGTGCATCTCCACCAAAGGATAGTCAATACCTCCCTTAAAGAACTGATTGCAACGTAAAATACGCAGACTACTCGCAGCCAGTGCCTTATGAGGCACATTAAATTCAAACTGCCACTTGGCATACTCTGAACAGCTAGGGTAATAGCGACAATTTGCAGGCAGCATCTTTGAGATGTATTGGTAGCCTTTGATGGGAGTTATGTAAATGTTTTTTAGAGTCATAGACTAGGTAAGTTTTGTTTATAAATAGTTAGTATTTCTATTTCAATAGAAGTGATACGATATAAAATAGAATATCTCTTATAGACAAGTTTACGAACGCCAAAACCTAGTTCTGGAGCAGATCTGCCTAGTTTTGGATGTACCTTTAAAGTATAATTGATATAGTCTTCCATCTCATCAAAATAATTATCTGCTTTTTCTATACTATGGGTCAGTTCATATATATATTTGGCTTGAGATATAAGTGCATCAATGGCTTTTTGTGAAAAAGTAATTTTAGTCACGGTATGATTGTTTGGCTAATTTGAAAGCTTCATCGATACTCATACATTCACCACGTTCTATTTGTGCTATTGATATAGCTACATCTCGTTTTATTTGAGCATGTGTTTTGTTGTAAGTGTCCATAGATTGTATGATGACAGACTTGTCATTTTTAGTGGTTATAATCACCTCTTCATTGTTATCACACACATCATCGATGATAGATTTTAGATTATTTCTCGCATGAGAGTAGTTGACAGCTTGCATGAAAATCCTTTTGTACAAGATATTGTCAATTATAGTAGGTTATGAGATATAAGTCAATTATCTGGTATTAAAACTTTTCCATTTTGTATGATATACGACTCCGACATATTAATACTATGGTAGATAGTAGTACCGTACTTTTTGTTGTAGTAAAGTAGCAAAAGTTTTTGTAAGCTTGATTCGATTGATGGGTGAAACCATCCGTTGTTGCTTAGAACTATCATGTGTTCAGGGCGTTTGCCAGTTTTATCTTTTTCATAGAGCTTTTCTGATGTGGCTTCAAAACAGATGGCGTTTCGGTAGGTTATGCCGTCTATTTGGTAGTCTGTTACTTTGTCGCTGGCTTTGTAGTCTACTGCACCATCGTAGAACACTTTGTTGACCCAGTCGCTTAAGAAGTCAGGTAGGGGATTGCTTTCTCCGAAGGGGACGAGTAGGACTTTGTTTGCTACGGTGATTTTGCCTTGGGAGAAAATATAGGTGGCGTTACGTGGGGTTTGTCCATCCCAGTAGAGTCCCCCTGTGACGATGGAGATATGTTTGGCTTTTTCTTGTAAGGTATCTAGGAGTGTTTGAGAACGGTTGATGAACACAGGAAAGACAGATTCAGGAAGGACAATCAGGGCTTTTTTCTTGGCTATGGCTTCGTCAATGGTTTGAAATAGGGCTTGAAATTGTTTAGGATGCAGGGTTTCATCCCATTTCTCTTTCACTGAGGTATGAGTAGTAACGAGGGTGATACTCTCTAAAGGGTTATGCGTATTAGATACCGCAGGAGGGTAAGCAAGTAGTACGAGTGCCAAATACCACACTCTTTTTTGCCATACACTTAAAATGATACCCATCAACACTATGCCAAAAGAAAATTTACTAATGCCTAAGTAACTACTGACAAACATCAACTCAGGCTTCAACCAGTCAAACGAGAAAGGATGCACATAACTCAACAGTAGAAGCCCTATAGCTTTTATGCCAAGTGATATAAGTGTAGATTGGGGTGCCTTCTCTCCGTTAAAATAATGGGATAAAAAGTTACTAACCCATGAGATAAAAGCAAAAAGAAAACCATACGTTAGCATGATAATGAGTATCTCAATGGGGGCAGCCCACATCATATCGTAGTGTATGAGACTGAGGGCTATCCACCAGAACCAAAATAAGCCTATAAACACACCCGAAACAAACCATGTAGCAGTGTCTGAATCTAGGAGTAGGTAGAGTGCAATAAGTGCCATACAAGTAGTCAATAAAGGATAGTCAAGATGAAAATATGCGAGGTAAATAAAGCCAGAGCTTAGCACAGCGATGGACAAGCCTCTTATTAACACAAAGGTGGTAAAATATTGCCTAATTTTATTCATGAAGGATTCCTATGGAACAACTTGGTTCATTTTTACCACTTATTCTTTTGTTCGCGATTTTCTATTTTTTAATTATCAGACCGCAACAACAACATCAAAAAGCACACAAAGCAATGCTCGAAGCATTGGTTAAGGGTGACAAAATCATTACTACGGGTGGTCTCATCGCAGTAATCGTTAAACCTGAAGAAGATTTTATCAAAATCAAACTAAATGATGACACTATTGTGAAATTAGATAGAGCTTATGTATCGAAAAAGGTAGAAGTCGGTGAAGACGCTTAATTATAGAGTCATACTTTTTGCTTTTGCACTCATTTTTGGAATAGTTTTTTCTATTCCTTCCTTGACGCAAAGTGATGAAGGTAAAA
>JALUYL010000046.1 GCA_027012955.1 Sulfurovum sp. | reverse complement strand
TACTTTTATCCTTGGACGAAAGTGTCACCTAATGGGTGATAACAGAAAGTGACTCTTTCGTTCTTCTTTTATCCTATTATACGGTACTTCCTCTTGGTGGCTTATTTTTCTATTTCGTTATTGGGGAGTTCTCTTGAGTATAAACTAATAGTGTTTATCTTTTTCTCTAGTAAGAATTTAACTATTTTTCAAATCATTACAAGCTCTAAGTTTTCCATCTGAGAGTATGCAAATTATGGCTTTCCAAACATCTAGCATGGTCTCTTTTTTATACTTCTTTTTTAGAGCTTTAGCTATCTTTTTATCTTCTTTTTTCTCTTTGATAATCTTTTCAAAATCAAATAGTAAATCGTGCATTTTTATTGAAATAGAATATCCGTATCGGTTGTTGTCCTTGTATTTTTTAAGGCTCTTTTTTGAATGAAACTTTTTGTTATACTCTTCTATGGCTTCCAATGTATTATCTAGTCTTTCTTGAAAAAGCATTTTGTCATAATGGACCGAAGTAAGACTTTTACGCACAACTATCATAGTAACACTCTCTACGCTGGGAAGCGTATCTCCATAAATATCATTTAAGCCTTGTCTATAGATAGGAATGAGCTCTTTTAGTTTCCATTCATCTTGATTGCAAATTTTCTCAATTGAGTCAGATTTTATCTTGGAGCAGATAGAGAGTACCTCGGCATCTCTTACTATTGTACGTTTATCATAGTCTTTGTAAATAAAACTGTTAATTGCCAAAAATTGCATCCCATGCTTTTTTATATAGGCTTTACGGACTTTCTCTTCATGTTTAAGTATTTTTTTATACCATTTATCAAAGGCTTTATCTGAGACATACTTTTTGTTTCTATAGAAGCGAAATACAAGCTTTTTATTTTTGGAATGCATTACAAGAAAAATATTGTTGACATCTTTGCCTTTTTTGACAAAGATCTCAAAATCCTTATTTTTCCCAAATTTATACGATGCATCATCAAAAGAAAAATCTATATAGTCCATAAGGTGGAACCGAACATAACTTCGAAAGCTATTAAGACTCTTTTTGGGTACTTTTGCACCATTAAAAAAGTTGACAAAAATTAATTTTTCTAAGATATTCTCCACACTGTAAAAATTTCTAAATTTTTTTGTATAGATTGGTTTTATAGGTTCTTGATACCCAAACTCTCTTTGTATATCTAAAAGATGCTCTTTTTTATTCGAATGGAACATCCTAACAAGAACGCCAAACTCTCTTTGGGCTCCATCTATATCTGTCAGTGCTTCAAGGTATCCTTGAAAAAACATTTGGTAGTCATTGATTGTTTTCATTTGTAGTATAGTCAACTCAAGAATTTATCTATTGAAAGATTTGGATGTGACTATATCATTAGTATATCACATGCATCCAAAAATTGACTAAAAATTTATTTTCACTATACATCTTTAGTCATTACATAATTATCGATTTATCATAAGCCCATAAATACGTTTCAAAAGTACTCTATATGATTCAATATGTGAGAAAATATCATCCGCCAATGCTTCATGATAGGTATGAGTTGCTAAGTTTCTGTCATCTATCATCTGTAAGAGCAGAGAAATTTCCTCTTCATTCAGATACCCTACAGAAAAGAATTCACGCATACATGCTTTAGGTGAACGACACTCCAAACCATCATGTTCCAATAAAAACTGCTTGATACTCTTCCACGCTATCTCTAAAGTAAATTCAAATCGCTGAATAGTAGAATCTCTAAAAAACGCATACTCTTCTTGTGCCTTATAATCATTTGTTTTGGTAATTGACTCTTCAAGTCTAGAGAGTGCATTGTCAAAATCTTTAAGTTTTTTGTCTAGTGCCACACTATCCCCTCTTTTTGAATAATACCCTTAAGATAAGAAGCTTTAGAGAGGTCAACCAAGTCTATTTTATACGGCACAAGAGACTCTTCTAATGCAAAACGAGCTTGAGAAAGTCGTGAAGAAAGTGCCTCTCCTTCAATAGCTATATCAATATCAGAATGCATACTCTCATCTCCCCTAGCCCGTGAGCCAAAGAGATATATTTTCTCATGAGGAAACTGTGCTACTAAAAAATCTTTTACTTCTTGTATTGTTTTCATATTTTGATTATAGCACAACTTCTACATCACCCCTAATATAAAAACCCAAACAACCAAAGGGGAATTTTATCTCCAAACCCTAGCTCTATATCGTCAGCAACTACATAGGAGTTCTTTTCATCTTTGATCTGCTTAAAGGTTTTGTTTTTGCCACCTATCTCAAAAAGACAATGGTCATCTACCAAGAAATCACCTATTTTACTATAATTTACTTGATGACCTTGGCTCAATGTATTTACAAAAAATGCCTCTCGAACAGTTCCTTTTTTAGCATCTTTACAGTAAGCATAATAGAGGTTTGGGTTGTGTAAGTAAAGTTTGGCAGGCTTAGAAAAGAGTCCATCGCCTCTACTCTTAGCCCTAAGTGCTAAAAATATAGAACCACGTGACAAATAGTCAATATAAAGATAGAGTCTGTCTCTTTGAATACCTACTTTTTTACTTAATTCACTAATATTAATGGTGTATGGTTCAGAAAAGCACAATAACTTCACTAATTTTTTAAGATTGACTACATTTTCGTATTTCATGGCAAATATAGACGGTAAATCAACTTCAATAACAACATTTATCGTACTCTCAAGCCTATCAAGATAACGTTTGTTATCTTCAAAATAAAAAGGATAATAGCCCTCTTTTAAATAGGTATTAAAATGTGCTAATGGTTTAAACTCATTTAAAAGTGATGTAGCAATGTGAGTATGATTTGAGAGTAGCTCTTCCAAGCTATAGCTAGGTAGCTCTTTGCCAAGCTTCAACTCCAAAAACTCTCTATATGACAATCCTTGTACATGAGTGATGATTGCTCTTCTACTTAGGTCTGCTTTTGAATGCTCTAGTTTCAAGGCACTACTTCCAGAAAATATCACTCTAAGTTTTAGTCTATCATAGATATTTTTGAGCTCTATCTCAAAATTTTTACTTTTATGGATTTCATCAATGGCTAATACTTCTCCACCATAAAGTTCAAAGAGGCGTGCTATCTCAAAGAGACTCAAATCTGAGATTTCTATCATGTCAGCAGAGATATATAGCTTTTTTTCAAATGGTAGGTGTAGAGCCTGTAAATGTTGAAGTATAGCCGTAGTCTTACCTACACCTCTAGCCCCAACAAGCCCTACCATTTTTTGATTATAGTCAATGGTTTTAGTAAAGTATCTTTCGTAGCTACTTTCACATTGCATAATAAGTCGTGTAGAGTTTTCTAATAAAAGTTCTAATAAATCATCCATAATGCACTCTTTTTTACATTATTATACAAAAACATCATTAAAGTGTAGTATACATACTACAAAATTAGTATATAAGTGTATTATTCCAATATAATAGTCTGCTGTCCTATCTCCTTATAGTGAGAATAATAATACTCAACAAACTCTTTTATCTTCTCATTTTCAGGCAAATAGATACCCTCAGTTTTCACAGTATATTGTTCCAAATATTCACTCGCATCTACTTTTTTGAGGTAGTTGTCTGCTAAGTTTTTATAGGCAGAGATATAAGCTTCTTTCATCGCATCGTACTTAGAGTAGTCTATCTTTATCTCTCCATCATAGGTGATGATACCTGAGCCAAACAATATGTCTAAATGGATAAGCCCCTCACAGTAGTAAGGCAATACCTCACCCACTTCACGCCAAGCCATGAGCCCTACGGCACGTGACACTACATCATCTACTACATGATTTTTCAGTGCCTCTTTTTCATTATGGAAAAATGCCATGAGCCCACCAGAGGTAGCTTTGAACTCTTCTATATTTTTAAACTGACCTGTACCATTCATCTTGGTTTCAGTATCTGAGTCTATCCACAAGATATGCCCATACTCATGCCCTACAGTAGAGATATCATAAAGTTCTTGCCAGAGTGCAGGGTTGGTATCTATCAGCTCTCTTTGGGCTTTGACAAAGGTTTCTCCCATGGTCTCTACCGAGAGTTTCATCACAGGCTTAGACTTTTTAGACTCCATTACGAAATCTGCATAAGCAAAAATTTTCTTGCCAAGCTCAGCGGAGACCTGCTCATCGTTAGGTACTACCTGTGCAGAAAAAAGCCCATTAAACTCTGCTGCATAGTAGAGTATAGGCTGACCGATGTAGAGTTGCGTCTCATCTACTTGCGTGAGGTTCTTAGCCATTGTTTTTTTGGCTTGACTTCCAAACTGCTCTGCCATTTCAAAGGCAAAATCTTTAATATTTTGTCTTGTAGGTGAACCCTCTTGCAACGCAGGATTGACAATACGAAGATCCCATTCTAGGGCTACTGCCTTTCTATAGTGGTCTTCATAATACTCTAGTGGATGCCCTACCTGTAAAGGTGTCTTCACTGCCATCCATTTTCTGTCTACCTCTGCCCATTTGCCTATGAGTTCATTTGGTACAGTGTGAGCAAATGCATCTTTTAGAGACGCAAAATACGCTATCCACTCCTCTTTTTGCCCAAATACCTCATCTTCATATTGTCCTAGTAGTGCTATAAGTTGTTCCAGTGCAGTAGTCACACCCTCTACCTGCTCAGGGAATGCTTCTGCATACGCTACAGATTTATATTGGGGAGTCAGACCCGCAGACGATTCATCACTCTGTGACAAATCATCAGAGGTCAGACCCCCAACTTTTTTAAGCACAGAATAACATCTGTCACCCACACAGCCACTCCCATCTTTATCAAGCAGTGATTCACCCTGTAACATCTCAAATACTTTGGCATCGTCTCCATTAAAGAGTTCATTGAGCTCAAGGTTTACAGAGTGGATGATATGATCTGTCCAATGACTCTGCCACTCGCTCAGACGGATACCCACAAAATGCACACCCAAAATAAGTGCACGGTAAAAAGGTGTCAATAACTTATGCTCTTCTACCCACGCAATGAAACTCTCATGACGGGTAATGTGCATCGTACTTGCAAAACCATACGCCAACTCTTTTTTCATGGCTATCTCTTTTTTAGAAGCACCACTCTTCTCTAACACTTGCTCCAACGCATCTTCACGCAAGTTTACTATACGCGTAAGTGCTGCCATCTCAGAGTCTTTGTCTCTAGGGATATCAAGCAGTTTTAAAAAAGCATCCACCACAGCATCTGCTCTGTCATGCGTCTTGCTCTCATCAAGCAGTTCATAATACTTGTTCAAACTCCCTTGTCTATGTTGTAACTCATCATAGATGATTTGTAGGTCTTTCATAAATTGTTGTTGTTTACGACTCTGCATTTAGTGCCTCTCTGTACTGAATTTTAATTCTTGTCATTTCTATCAATCCTTATCTTTTACTGCATAAAAGGCAACATGTAGTGCCAAAAATAGCTAAATCATTTATCTCTTTATAATGCTCGTCAGATATTTGCATTTTGTTTTTTTGGGTTCGTTTCTTTATTTGTTGCATCAACAAATAAAAAAAGGAACGAAAGAAGTTATTTATTCTTCAACATCCAAATAATAGGCTTCGCCAAAGCCAAAGCCTTCCCACGATGTGAAATCGCAGACTTCACATCATCATCTAATTCACCAAGTGTTAACGCATACCCTTTTGGGATAAACATCCCATCATAACCAAAACCTTTTTCACCACGGCTCTCATCTATCACATCTCCATGCATCCAACCATGCACCACATACTCACCATACTTTGAGACAATAGCAATAGCCGCTGTATAATACGCTGGTGTAGACTTCAACCCTTTTTCTTTGACTGCGTCTATGAGTTTATATAGATTGTCTTTATCTGTCACACCCTCACCTGCATAACGTGCAGAGTAGATCCCTGGAGCACCATTTAGCACAGGGAGTGAGATACCCGAATCATCAGAAATCACAATATACTCTTCTCCCAATTTTTCATAAATAGTACGCGCTTTAATGAGTGCATTCGCTGCGAAAGTGTCACCATCTTCAACTATCTCAAACGCACCCAAGAGGTCTGAAAAAGGGACTACTTCATCTTGACACATTTGTTTAAATTCGCGTAATTTTCCTTTGTTTCCTGTTGCTAAAACAAGTTTCATCCGTAATTAACCTTTTAGTACTATAATTAAGACAAATTTTACCCTATTGGAGATATTAACATGATTAAACAGATTATGCCTCTTAGCCTCATCGTTGCACTAAGATTTTTCGGACTTTTCATCGTACTTCCTGTACTTTCCATCTATGCACTTGACATGCCAGGTGCCACACCATTTTTAGCAGGTCTGGTTGTGGGTGGTTATGCACTTACACAAGCTGCTTTTCAAGTACCTTTTGGGCTTATGTCAGACAAATTTGGACGTAAACAAGTCCTTCTATTTGGACTACTCATATTTATTGCAGGTTCAGTCATCGCTGCACTTTCAGATGACATTTATATGCTTCTTATCGGGCGTTTCTTGCAAGGTGCAGGAGCGATTGGTTCAGTTGTATCTGCGATGATTGCTGACCTTGTAAAAGAAGAAGAACGTGCCCATGCTATGGCTATCATGGGTGGGACGATTGCTATGTCATTTGCCGCAGCGATGATTATCGCTCCTATTGTAGGTGGTAACTGGGGGATAGACAAACTCTTCTGGCTCACTGCGATACTTTCTGTGATGGCGATAGGCGTACTGTTTACCGCAGTACCTAAACCACCAAAGATAGTACACACCTATTCAGAAGAAGAGTCTAAGTTCTTTGAAGTTTTTAAAGACAAAGCATTGACACGTATGTACATTACTTTCCTTTTTCATTCAAGCATTATGACAATGGCATTTTTCATCATCCCAGTGGTAATGACACATCCTGTCACAGAAGGTGGATTTGGCTGGGAAAAAGCAGAGCTATGGAAGGTCTATTTTCCTGCGATGATATTTGGGTTCATCGCCATGGCTCCAGCAGCTATCTTTGGTGAAAAGTATGGGAAAGGTAAAGAGATATTTATGATCTCTGTTGCCGTCATTTTCCTAGGATTCATCGCGATGGGTTTTGCAACAACACCATGGGTTTTCATCTTGGGTGTTGTTCTTTTCTTTATCGGATTTAACATGTTTGAGCCACTCTTACAAAGTTTTGTAGCCAAGTTTGCCAAAGTACACCAAAAAGGTGCTGCACTTGGTGTGGCAAATACCTTTGCCTACACAGGTATCTTCTTTGGGGGAATCTTAGCAGGGTACCTCATGCAACACTACGACAGAGCTACACTTGCCATCGTCGTTGCTGTTATCGCCGTAGTATGGTTCATTTGGGTAGCCACAATGCCTAGCCCAAACAACAGAGGAAACGTCTACCTACCACTAGACATCTTCGACCGTGATAAAGTACACGCACTCACAGAACATGATGCCATCGTAGAGTCTTACGTAAATGAAACAGAAAATATCGCTGTGGTTAAATATGATAAAGATTTGATAGATGAAGATGAAGTAAGAGGGATGTTGAGTTAAAACTCAACATTAAACTCTTTCTTGCCACTCTTGTGGCTCTCTTTTTGTATGTAACACGGCTAAAACAATAACAATATCTTCTCTTATAACAAAAAAGATACCATACGGAAACCTACGAAGCAATTTTCTTCTTACCGATTTGTAAATATCTTGATAAAGTTTAGGGGTTCTTGTTATTTTGACATATGACTCTTCAAGTGTAAGTAAAAAATCCTCTCCTAAGCCTATACGTTGAGACTCATACCAAGCATACACAAATTTTTATATCGTTATAGACTTCTGGTTTAAATGCAATTGTGTACATCTAGGCTCTAATTTTAGTTTTTATCTCATCCCATAACATAAGATTCTTAGGATTTTCTTCTAGTGATGCAAGTCTAGTATCTAGTATTTCTTTTTCATATTGAGATAACACCAAATGCTCTTGTTCTTTAGCAATAGAGTCCCAAATCTCTTCTACAAGGAGTATACGTTCTGTAATATCTAACTGTTTTATTTCATCTATAGACATAATACTATCCTTTTTGATTTGAGTTATTATATCATAAAAGCGTATCGGAGACCATCGTAACGAGAGACAACTCAACATCTATTGTTAATCGTACCACCACGCTTGCTTAATTGAGTCATAACCTGCGATACCCATTCCCCGCGAAATTATAAAATAATACCCTATCCCTTTTCTACTATAACCACAACTGTTATTGGAAAACTTAGGATTTAAAATTATCCTATTAACATCACTTAATTTCTCTGGATATTGATTGTTCTTTTTATAATAGACTTCTAACAACGGTATATATTGTGTGCAGAAATCTTCATTGTCTTTTGAGTCTATATTTAAAGTAGAGAATAAATAACCAATGACAAAGATAAAAACAAAGAGGAGAGATAAAAGACCTAGTACTACTTTCTTCCACATATACTCTCCTTTTTATAAAAGCTTAGAGTTTACATTCTCCAAGCGTCACAACTCTATACTCCACATCCATCAATGCACAGGCACGTTTCATAATACCTTCTTGTGTAAATCCAAACTTCTCGAAGAGTAGGTCAGCTGGTGCTGAAGCTCCGAAGGTTTCCATGCCTAGTACGTCATCTGCGTAGCGGTAGTACTCTGTCGCTGTAGCAGCTTCTACTGCTAGTACTTTGGTACTTGGGTCTACTACTGTATTTTTGTACTCTGCGTCTTGCTCGTTAAAGAGGTCAAGACATGGTACAGAGACTACATTGGCTTTGATGCCAAGTACGGCTAAGTGACATGCTGCTTTAAGACATGGCATAAGTTCAGAACCTGAAGCCATGAGTGTGAAGTTTGCATCTTTACGTTTTTTCACGATGTAAGCACCTTTACTTACTTCACCAAAGTCACGCTTTGGTTTAAGTGTTTGTAGCTTTTGACGGCTAAGTACAAAACCGTGTGGTGCAGTCTTTATGCTTAATGCTGTTTTCCATGCTTCTACATTTTCAGTTGCGTCTGCTGGTCTCCATACATAGAAGTTTGGTAAGGCTCTAAACTGGCTGAGTTGTTCTATAGGCTCATGTGTCGGACCATCTTCACCTACACCGATACTGTCGTGTGTCCATACAAAAAAGTTTTGTATTTTAGAAAGTGATGCTATACGTGCCGCAGGTTTTAAATAGTCAGAGAAAATGAAGAACGTCGCATTAAATGGAATCGTCGTACCATAGAGTACCATAGCATTGGTAATAGCCGCCATAGAGTGCTCACGGATACCAAAGTGTAGGTTTCTACCTTTAGGGAAGTCTCCCATGTCTTTGAGTTCTGTTTTGTTACTCGGTGCAAGGTCTGCTGACCCACCTAAGAAGCTCGGTACGGCTTTGGCAATTGCATTGAGTATCTTACCGTTAGAGTCTCTCGTAGCCATCGCTTTGTCTCCAGAAAAGTCTGGAAATTCAATGCTAGTAAAGTCTGGATTCAGTAATTTTTCAAGTGCTACATTTTGCTCTACAAGTGGTGCCTCTTTGTGTCTGTGAATCCACTCTTTTTCTGCAAGTTCACCGTTCTCAATAGCACATCTAAATCTAAGTAGTACATCTTCAGGCATGGTAAAAGTCTCTTCAGGGTTAAAGCCCTCTTTCTCTTTTGATTCAGCGATAATCTTGTCTCCAAGAGGCGCACCATGTGTATGGTGTGTGCCTTCAAGCTCTCCAGCACCCTTACCGATGATAGTATTGGCAATGATAATCGTAGGTTTTGTAGCTGTTTTTACTTCTTCGAGTACTTTTTCGATGTCATCATAACAGTGACCGTTTATCTTCTTCACGTCCCAGTTTTGTGCTGCAAAACGTGCGGCAACATCTTCACTCCAAGCGATACTTGTATCACCCTCGATGGTAATGCAGTTAGAATCGTAGATAAGTACCATATCTTTAAGCCCAAGGTGTCCAGCTAGTGAACATGCTTCATACGAGATACCCTCTTGTAAGTCACCATCTCCACAGAGACAATATACTTTATGGTCTATCAGCTCACAAGTCTCAGAGTTTACCTGCTCTTTGGTAAAGGCTTCAGCCATAGCAAAACCAACGGCATTGGCGATACCTTGTCCGAGTGGTCCTGTGGTTATCTCTATACCTTCTGTGTGTCCATACTCTGGGTGACCTGGTGTTTTAGAGTCTAGTTGACGGAAGTTCTTTAGGTCTTCAAGACTTACATCATAACCCCAAAGGTGAAGCAGTGAATAAATCAGCGCTGAACCATGTCCACCAGAGAACACCAAACGGTCACGGTTGAGCCATTTTGGGTTTTTTGGGTTGTGGCTTAGTTTTTCTGAAAGTACCACAGCAATGTCTGCAAGTCCCATAGGTGCACCGGGGTGTCCTGAATTTGCTTTTTGCACCATATCTGCTGCTAAAAATCGAATGGTATTTGCCATTTTTTTACGCATTTTGTTCTGCTCGGTCATTACTGCCATGTTTTTTCCTTTTATTAATTGTCTTCTTAAAAATTGGCAAAGCCAATCTTTTAATTCATCTCACTAAAGCTTCGGCTTACGCCTCAGACTTATGTCTATTGAGATATTTTGTTATCAAGGGTTGTAAAGCTATTTGGAGCTTCTCATCAAACGTTTCAAATCGTCTTTGTAAATCTTTTGCTAAAGCATCTGCCTCTTCAACAGTTTTCTCTAGTCCTAAAAGATTGACAAAGCTATTTTTATCACCATCATTTCCTGTGGTTTTTCCTGCTTCTTCTTCACTCTGTGTTTCATCTATAATATCATCTTGTATCTGAAATAACAATCCAAGGTCTATCCCGAAGTCATAGAGTGCTTTTTGTACCTTAGCATCTAGCCCCACAATCACTGCACCCATCTGCAAAGAAGCGGCTATGAGTTTGGCTGTTTTGTTGGTGTGTAGTACTTTTATCTGCTCAATGCTCAGTGGCTGATTTTCAAAATAACAGTCTATCGCCTGACCGAGTACCATACCTTCTCCCCCACCATTTTGGGCTAAAAGTGTAACCAGTTTGATTTTAATATCTTCACGCAGTGGTGCCTGAGAGATTTTTAAAAAAGCATCAGTATTGAGTGCGTCTCCTGCAAGTATGGCTGTGACCTCATCATAACGTTTATGAAGTGTTTCATTACCACGACGCAAGTCTGCATCATCCATAGCTGGGAGGTCATCATGTATAAGTGAATAGGTGTGGAACATTTCTAACGCTAAGGCTACAGACAATGCCCCATCATAAAGCATTGGCTCATAGGCATCTACAATGCTTAGAAGTAACATAGGTCTAAAACGTTTTCCACCAGCACTAAGCATGACACCCAATGCATCTTCATACACAGGATGAAAGCTTGGTGCTTGTGGTAAGTTGTTACTGAGATATAGCTCGAACCTTTGCATTGTACCCTCTAAAATAAATTGGTAAAATTATAGCTAAATTGGCTAAAATAAGCCTATGAGAAGAACTAAAGTTCACTATAGGGAGGCACTAAATGCCGAGTCATAAAAGAGAAACACAACAAACACTTATACTTTGGCTCAAAAGATTACTCGGATTTACCGCCATTTCACTATGGATGTACATCATCTACACCATCGCACAATCCCCTGCCCCATTTAGAGAACAAGCACCCTACTGTATGGTAAGTACCATGATGATTTTTGGAGTGTTATCTATGAGTTTTAAAGGATTGGAGTATTGGGAGAAAAGGGCGTAGCGCCCCATTAATCACACGAAGTGTGCCTTGTCGTCCCGAACACCCTTGAAAGCAGAGCGATTTGAGAGGGGCGACGCTTTTTTGCTTCGTTTTTTCTAAAAAGATGAAGAGAGAAACAACACCACAAGTAAAATACATGGAAATTTCAATAAACAAAAAGAAATCTACACCTTACACTTCTTAGCAATAAAATCAATCTGCTCCTCAAGTGACAAACCTTCCACATCTACCACTACATCAGCCAATTTCTTATACGCCTTTTCACGCTCTTTATAGAGTTTTTTTGCCTTTTTCTCATCAGAGAACAAAGGACGCTTAGCCAATTTAGATTCTGAATTCTTTGCAGATTTTAGACGGTTATGTATCCATTCAAAGGAAGCATCCAAAAGTACAACCGTACCTAGCTTCTTCAAGTTGTTTACCTTATAAAATCCACCACCACAAGAGATAAAAGTCTTATCTACACACTTTTCTATCCAGTCAGCAGTCGCTTGTTCCTGTGCACGAAAATAGGCTTCACCTTTTTTCTCAAAAATCTTTTTAACTTCTTTGTTTTCTTTGGATTCTATCAGATCATCGGTGTCTATAATGTATGTACCATACTTTTTTGTAAAAGCACGCGCCGTTGTACCCTTACCTACACCCATAAAACCTATAATAATAATATTATTTTTCAACGTTCACACCATATTGTAACGGTCAATAATCTTTTTAATTCTTTTACGTAAGTTTTTCAATGCATCAACAGCATCTTTTCCCTCAGCCATGAGTGAATCAAATTCGTCAAATTGGATTTTCGCTACCCAACCGATTTTGGTATGTCTTTTAATACCCACAAAACGCACTTCACCATAATGCTCTTTTGCCATTTTATATATTCTATCTATTCTCTCATCTAATGTTTTTGCTTCTTTACTCAATCTATGTCCTTTGATTAATTTTAATACAATTATAGCATAGAGTATTACAAAATGATTACGTTATACTTAATCCCCAATAACGAAATAGAAAAATAAGCCACCAAGAGGAAGTACCGTATAATAGGATAAAAGAAGAACGAAAGAGTCACTTTCTGTTATCACCCATTAGGTGACACTTTCGTCCAAGGATAAAAGT
>JALUYL010000045.1 GCA_027012955.1 Sulfurovum sp. | reverse complement strand
CTTATGTATCGAAAAAGGTAGAAGTCGGTGAAGACGCTTAATTATAGAGTCATACTTTTTGCTTTTGCACTCATTTTTGGAATAGTTTTTTCTATTCCTTCCTTGACGCAAAGTGATGAAGGTAAAAAAATAACTTTGGGGCTTGACCTTCAAGGTGGGCTTCACATGTTACTTGGTATCAAAAGTGAAGTCGCTATAGAATCACGTATTAAATCTATGGCAGGGACGGTGAAGTACATCTTTGATGATGAAGATATCATCTTTGATGAACTTCGTATGGTTGACGGTGAAAAAGTAACGTTTGAACTTCTTGATAGTGATGATGAAGCAAAAGCAAAAGCACTTCTCAAAAAAGAATTAAAAGGGATTACTATAAGTCAAAATGGCTTGAAGTTCTCACTTGAGATGACAGATGAAGAAGTGACACGTACTAAGAAAAATGCCATCAACCAAGCTGTTGATACCATTAGAAACAGACTCAATGAGTTTGGACTTGCTGAACCTACCGTAGCAAAACAGGGAGAAGATAAAATCCTTGTTGAGGTACCAGGTATCAAGACGCAAGAAGATGAACAGCGTATACGTGAACTCATCGCACGCGCGGCACATTTACAGCTTATGGCGGTCGATGAAGAACGCATTTCTCGTGTTGCAACAATGAGCGCACAAGAAGCAAAAAGTTTTGGTAATGTCATCCTTCCCGATGTCAATACGCCACAAAAATACCTGCTCCGTGCTATCCCTGTACTTGATGGTTCTATGTTGACTGATGCAAAAGTAGGGTTTGATAAAAATAATCAACCCGTCATCAACTTTACACTTAACGGTCAAGGTGCTAAAATATTTGGTGACTTTACTGGTAAGTATGTTGGTAAACGTATGGCAGTGGTACTTGATAGCAATGTCTATTCTGCTCCAGTCATTAATGAACGTATCGGTGGAGGTCGTGTGCAAATTTCTGGAAGATTTAAACTTTCTGAAGCACATGACCTTGCTATCGCCTTGCGTTCAGGTGCTTTACTTGCACCTGTATATGTAATGGAAAAACGTTCAGTTGGTCCTAGCCTTGGAGCAGATAACATTAAAGCCAGTATGGAAGCACTCATCTTAGGATTTGTTTTGGTTGTATTCTTTATGATTTTTTATTACGGTATGGCTGGTCTTGTTGCAGATGTGGCGCTTGTAGGAAACCTTTTTCTTATTTTGGCGATTATGTCTTTGTTTGGTGCTACTTTGACACTTCCAGGTATGGCAGGTATCGTATTGACCGTCGGTATGGCGGTGGATGCGAACGTGATTATTAACGAGCGTATCCGTGAGTTGCTCCATGAGGGTAAATCGATTGCCAAATCTATTGAAGATGGATATGACAAAGCCTTTACCGCTATCTTGGATGCAAACGTGACTACGCTTATCGCTGCTGTGGCACTTTGGGCATATGGTACAGGACCACTCAAAGGATTCGCGCTTACTATGGGTATCGGTATCTTGGCTTCTATGCTGACTGCTATTGTGGGAACACACGGAATTTACCAATGGTTGCTTCCTAAAATAAATAAGAACAAACTAGGATTATGGTTTGGTATTAAAACGGAGGGTCAAAAATAATGGAAATTTTTAAATATAAAAAACCTCTCAATCTTATGGCGCAAAGCAAACGCTTTGGGCTTGTTTCATTGACACTACTCATCATCTCTATAGGACTCATCGTTACTAAAGGGTTTAACTATGGACTTGATTTTGCAGGTGGAACTTTGGTTCAGGTGCATTATAAAGAGAAAGCACCCATTAAAAAAGTAAGAGATGCTATAAGTAAAGTAAAAGCTTATGAAAGTGCTTCTGTTACATATTTTGGTAATGACAATGAAATTATCATTCGTACAAAGAAAAGTAGTAAATCTTTAGATAAAGATATGGGTGATGCAATGAGAGAACTGCTTAAAGGTACAGGTGACTTTGAAGTACGTCGTGTGGATATTGTTGGGGCAAAAGTAGGGTCTGAGCTACGTGAAAAAGGACTGATGGCAATGTTCTTGTCAATATTAGGTATTCTTGTCTATGTTTCATTTAGATTTGAGTGGCGTTTTGCTATTGCCTCAGTGATGGCTTTGATGCATGATGTTACTATCGCCATGGGTGCAGTGGTACTCTTTAGTGTAGAAGTAAATCTAGATACTTTGGCAGCCTTGCTTACGATACTTGGATACTCATTGAACGATACAATTATTGTCTTTGACCGTATTCGTGAGGGTATTAACACGATTAAAAATCCTGATTTGGCAAAAATTATTGATGAGTCGGTTACACAGACACTCTCTCGTACAACTCTTACGTCATTGACTACATTCTTTGTGGTCTTGACACTTTTCCTTTTAGGTGGAGAGATTATCAAAGGCTTTAGTTTCACACTTCTTGTTGGTGTGGTTGTGGGTACATACTCTTCTATCTTTGTGGCATCACCTATTTTGATGATGTTAGGCTTCTCTGTTTCTGACTACCGTCTTAAAGCTGCTGAAAAAGCAAAAAGAGAGAAAGAAAAAGAAAAAATGCGTGCCATGTATGAAAATGGGACAATGTAATTTATGTTATAATGACGTTTAAATAGAATAGAAGAAAGGGCAATATGAATTGGGGTAAAGTTTTTTATATATTTTTTACATTGATGTCACTTACGACATCAGCGGCATTTTTGTATGAAAATTCTGCTGTGGCATTATTTATGGCAGGATCTGTGAATGTTATCTCGACACTGCTAAAAATTGGTGTGCGCAATATACTCTCTGCAGAGCTTCTTGCAGGGTCATTGGTAGCAGACTTGCATCTCATTCCTGCATTTTTTGCTTTGCAGTTTTATCAGAACGATAAAATAGCTGTAGGGCTAGTTATAGGTGCAGTGGTTGCAAATATATATACCATCATTGTTTCAATGATAGAAAGTTCTAAAGAAAAAGCGGATTTTTAGTCAATACACGTGAGATACACAGAGCTATGGTATTTTGACAATATTTTTTTAAGGAAATACTGTGATTAAAATACCAACGCTACATGGTACAAATACTGAAGAAAAACGTCAAGAGATAAAAACGTATTTTCAGATATGCTACAAACGTTATGAATCTCTCTTTAACTTAGTCTCGCAAGAGAAAGCTTATTTCCAAAAGTCTGACCCTTTACGTCATCCCATCATTTTTTACTATGGGCATACGGCTACTTTTTTTATCAATAAATGTAAACTTGCAAAAATCATCGATGAACGTGTTAATGCTGAATTGGAATCTATCTTTGCCGTGGGTGTTGATGAGATGTCATGGGATGACTTGAATGAAAAGCATTACATCTGGCCAAGTCTTGAAGAGACACAAAGATATAGAGATAAAGTCTATGCGGTGGTAAATACCCTCATCGATACCCTTCCTTTAGAACTTCCTATCACTGAAGACTCTCCTTGGTGGGTGATTATGATGGGG
The DNA here is from genome assembly GCA_027012955.1 of Sulfurovum sp. Taxonomy (GTDB): domain Bacteria; phylum Campylobacterota; class Campylobacteria; order Campylobacterales; family Sulfurovaceae; genus Sulfurovum. The sequence goes on along the minus strand of JALUYL010000045.1, from coordinate 9,373 downwards.
ATAGAGCATGAAAACATTCATCTTGAAACTTCTTCTGTGCTTATACGTCAACTTCCTCTTGAATATGTACAAGAAGACAGTGCGTGGGAAGAATGCAGTACCGATGTAAAGGCACCCGAAAATGCGTTACTTGTCGTGCCCGAAGGTATTGTCCAACTAGGTAAAAATAAAGATGCAAAACTCTTTGGTTGGGACAACGAATATGGAGACCATCAAGCATACATTCCTACTTTTAAAGCAGCCAAATACTTGACTTCGAATGCAGAGTTTTTAGACTTTGTCAATGACGGGGGCTATGCTAATGATGACTACTGGTGTAGTGAGGGTAAAGCGTGGAGAGACTATACACAAGCAAAACATCCACTTTTTTGGAAACAAAAAGAAGAGACATACTTGTTACGTACCGTGAGTAAAGAGATGCCATTACCTCTCTCTTTTCCTGTAGAAGTCAACCATCTTGAAGCGGCTGCATTTTGTAAATGGAAGAGTATGAAGCTTGGGCTTAACATTACTTTACCTACAGAAGATGAGTATATTCGTTTAAGAGATGAGAGTGCTGTGCCCTCTTACTTGGAGTGGACAAGTAAAGAAAAAAGTGTTGCAAATATAAACTTGGAAGGGTTCGCTTCTTCTGTTCCTGTTAATCACTATAAACAAGGTGATTTTTATGATATCATAGGCAACGTTTGGCAGTGGTCACGTACACCGATATACCCTTTTGATGGGTTTAAAGTGCACCCCATTTATGATGATTTTACGGTGCCCACTTTTGATGGAAAACACAATCTCATTAATGGAGGTTCGTGGATAAGTTGTGGTAACCTAGCAACACAAAAGAGCCGCTATGGATTTAGAAGACATTTTTATCAGCATGCGGGTTTTAGATATATAGAGAGTAACTATGAGGAGAAAGTAGTGACAGATTATTATACTACGGACAGTATTGTCACGCAGTATTGTCATTTTGGATGGGGAACCAATGCATTAGGTGTTGAGAATTACCCTGCAAAATGTGCAAATATTGCGTTAGAGATGATGCAAGATAAGCCAAGAAAAAAAGCTTTTGATATAGGCTGTGCCATAGGACGAAGTAGTTTTGAACTCGCACGTGGCTTCGATGAAGTGATAGGTGTAGATTTTTCTGCACGGTTCATACAAGAAGCAGAAGTGTTAAAGCAAAATGGTGTATTACGCTATACGATGCCAACCGAAGGTGATTTAGAGAGTTTTCATGAAGTGAAACTTTCAGAGTATGGTTTGGAAGATACGCAAGATAAAGTAGCATTTTGGCAAGCAGATGCTTGTAATTTGAAACCTATTTTTAAAGATTTTGATTTGATTTTTGCTGGTAACTTGATAGACCGACTTTATGACCCTAAAAAGTTTTTAGATTCACTCAGCGCACGGATGAATGAAGGTGGGTTACTAATCCTCACTTCTCCTTACACATGGCAAGAAGCTTCTACACCTAAAGACAAATGGATAGGTGGGTATAAACGTGATGGTGAAAACGTAAGCACTTTACAAGGACTCGAAGAGATACTTGGCAATGACTTTAGACTAGTAGAAACAAAAGATGTCCCTTTTGTGATACAAGAAACAGCACGCAAGCACCAACACAGCATCGCAGAGATGAGTATATGGGAGAAAAAGTAGCAATGCAAAAACTGTTTCAAAGTATCAATCGTCAAGGTACCTACACCACTAAGTATGATGATGCCAAAAAGAAGTTTGGTACCGATGATTTATTGCCTTTATGGGTAGCAGATATGGACTTGGCATCTCCACCGTGTGTGCAAGAAACCTTAGCAAAGCGTGCAGCACATCCACTTTATGGGTATACAGTGTACCCTCCCCGCTATTATGATGCGATACAAAACTGGATGCAAAAGCGTTTTGCTTGGACAGTAGAAAAAGAGTGGATAGTACCTTGTTATGGTGTCGTTCCTTCACTGAACTTTACCATAAGTGCCTACACAAATGAGGGAGATGGAATCATCGTGCAAACGCCGATTTATCCTCCCTTTGTAAGTTCTGTAAAACATAAGAAACGCAAAGTACTTGACAATACGTTGGTGTATGAAAATGGCACGTATCGTATAGATTTTGAAGACTTTGAAAGTAAGGCGAAAGAGGCAAAACTTTTTTTACTCTGTTCTCCTCATAACCCAACAGCACGTGCGTGGGATAAAGAAGAGTTAGAAAGACTGATAGAGATTTGTTTAGAAGAAAATGTACTTATCATCGCTGATGAGATACATGCAGATGTTGTCTATGAAAAGTTACATCACAGCATCGGGAGTTTTGAAAAGATGATGCACAAATGTGTGGTGCTTAATGCACCTTCAAAAACTTTTAATATCGCAGGGCTTAATACTTCGTATGCCATTATTCCCGATACTAGATTGAGACACAAATACATTCTCGAACAAGACAAATCAGGCATCACCAATGGTAACCCCTTTGGTATAGAAGCCTTGATGTCTGCGTATGAAGAGGGTGATGTATGGTTAGATGCCTTAAAAGTGCATCTTCAAGAGAATATCAGGTATATTAAAACCTTTTTGGAAACACATACTTTACCTATAAAAGTAATACCTACAGAAGCAACATTTTTAATGTGGTTAGACTGCCGTGCTATGGGTTTAAGTCATGAGGACTTAACGCATTTCTTTTACGATAAAGCCAAATTAGGGTTAAATGACGGCATGAGTTTTGGTAAAGCAGGAGAATGGTTTATGCGTTTGAATGTAGGTACAAGTAGAGAAGTACTAGAAGTTGCTATGGATAGATTACGAAAAGCATGTGAAGGACTATGATGAAACGTCTGGTACTATTTGTTTTACTTTCTGTATGGGTTTTTGCTTTACCTCAAGCTATCAATGAACAGATACGTAAATCTGGTATTGCAAAAAAAGACATTAGTATCTACATCAAAGAAGCAGGGCGTGGCGGTAAGGTAGTAGCTTATCTTAATGGTGACAAAAAACGTAGTCCTGCTTCTGTGATTAAGGTCTTGAGTACGTATGCAGCACTTTTAAAATTGGGGTTTGCCTACCATTGGCCGACCAAATTTTTCACTACGGGTACCTTGAGTCAAGGTACTTTACATGGAGATTTACTTATTAAAGGATTTGGTGACCCGACTTTAAATGCAGATGATTTAGATGAAATTGTTTCGTATATGCGTGCTGAAGGTATACGAAAAGTGCAAGGAAACATTGTCATAGACAGAAGCTATTTTAAGGTAGGGAACAAAGACAGTTCTGGTTTTGATGAAAACCCTTACAGTGCCTACAATGCCATGCCTGATGCGATGATGTTTAATGAGCGCGTGAGTACGGTATGTGTGTTACCTAAGCAAAATTCTGTGTATAAAAAAGACCATGATAGTAGCTATAAAGTGGTGAACAACTTAACGCGTGTCAACAAGCCATGTCGAGGGCGTTACTCTTGGCCAGGGGTAAAGGTAGACAAACATACAGCCGTGCCTACAGTGATACTCAAAGGAAAGATATCTAAACGTTGTGGTAAACGTACAGTATGTAAAGTACTTACTAAACCTTATAAATCTTTTTACTATGCGCTGAAAGAAAAACTAAAAGAAGAAGGGGTCGCCGTCACAGGAACGCTAAAGTTACATACTATACCTCAAAATGCAGCAGAGATTTTTACCTATGAGTCTGATAGTTTAGAAAAAATTGTCTCAAAAACAGCAAAGAAGAGTAACAATCTATATGCAAGACACTTGCTTTTACTTTTAGGTGCACAAGTGTATGGTGCACCTGCTACAGTACAAAAAGGTAGAGATGCTGTGGTGAAAATACTCTCGTCTAAAGGTGCTCTTGGCACGGGGGTACTGCGTCTAGACAATGGATGTGGACTCTCTCGTGTAGCAAAACTCAATGCCCATCTGCTTACTACGGTACTGGACCATGCCTATGACCGTTATGGACAACGTTGGATGAATACTCTCTCTATAGCAGGTGTAGATGGTACCATCAAACGACGCTTTAGAGGGACAGTCGTAAGTAACAGAGCATGGATGAAAACAGGAACACTTCGACGGGTGAAAAATATAGCAGGGTATGTAAAAAACAGAGCGGGTAAACGATACACAGTTGTTATTTTAGTCAACAGCACAAAAGCCAAATACCGTGGGGCAAAGCTTCAAAATGAGATTATAAAATGGCTCGTTCAAGGTGCTGCAAAACCTTTACCTAGATCAAAGACAAAACTGATTGTTGCAAGCAAGCCTCAAAAAGTGCATAAGCCAGTTAAACATAAAATAGTAAAGAAAAAAGAGATAAAACAAAAAAGCCATACTAAGGTATCTAAGAGAAAATACTACTATGTACAAGTAGGCTCCTTCAAAGCAAAACCAACACAGAAATATCTTAAAAAAATAAGTAAATTGGGATTACCCTATAAAGTAAAAAAAATCAACATATATAAAGTTCTGATTGGACCTTATAAAAAAGAATCAACTGCACGGAGGATTTTAGTGAAAGTAAAACAGAAACTCAATAAAAGTGCTTTTATCAGTAAACAATAATAATTTACTCCAAATTCGCTATAATTCCTAAAAAATTAGGGCAACTATGAACTTCGAAACATACCCTTTTGAGAAACTCAATACCTTACTGAAAGATATCAGCCCGAACAGTGCGTACACGCCTCTCTCTTTAACTATAGGTGAGCCGCAGTTTTCTACACCGAGCTTTATACTCGATGCACTGAACACCCATGCCCCATTGTTAAACAAATACCCTAGAACAGCAGGCGAAGCAGTACTTCGTGAAGCGATGCTAAAGTACAATAAAGAGCGCTTTGGTTTAACTCTAGAGAATAATCAAATTATTCCAACATTTGGAACACGGGAAGTTCTTTTTAACTTTCCTCAATTTTTACTCCACGATGTAAAAGACCCCGTGATGGTCTTTCCTAATCCTTTTTATCAAATCTATGAAGGAGCAGCCAAAGCGAGCAAGGCAGAGGTAATCTATCTAAACTTGAATGAGGACAATCATTTTCAACCTGAAGTAGATGAAGTGGCACTAAGTAGAGCAGACTTTGTGATACTTAATTCTCCGAATAACCCAACATCTTCAGTGATGCTGATGGATGATTTGAAGAAATGGGTCAAGCTTGCACTCAAACATGATTTTGTACTTTTAAATGATGAGTGTTATGCTGACTTGTATTTGAATGAGCCTCTTCCTTCACTCCTCAATGCGAGCATAGAAGTAGGCAATGCTGAGTTTAAAAATATCTTAGTCATTAACTCTGTATCGAAACGTTCATCTGCACCAGGTTTACGTTCAGGGTTTATTGCTGGTGATGCCAAGATATTGAAAGACTACATGGTGTATCGCACTTATGTTGGCTGTGCTTCACCTCTTCCTCTGCAACACGCAGCTGCAGTAGCATGGGCAGACCAAGCGCATGTGGCTGTGTTTAGAGAAAAATACAAAAAGAACTTTGAAGTTGCAAAAGAAGTGCTAAATGTGGATGCCCCTGAGGCTACTTTTTACATTTGGTTAAAAGTAGGTGATGAGATAGCCTTTACTACAAGACTCTACAAAGAGTATAATCTCAAAGTCATCCCTGGTTCTTACTTGGGACGTGAAGGTGAAGGACAAGGGTATATAAGACTTGCCCTTGTCTATGAAGCAGACAAAACAAAAGAGTGTTTAGAACGCATAAAACAATGTTTGGAGAATAACTAATGGAACTAAGCCCAGAAATACACGTAGAAGAACTCAAAAAAGATCCTGAATTTTTAGCCAATATTAAAAGACTCGAAGAAGAGTGTAAAGCAGAACAGAGCATTGCAAAAGGGTATCAACTTTTAGATGCACAGCTTATCATAGAAGCACCCGAAGATGAGATCAATGAAATCTTTACGTTCATTGTAAACAATGCTTTTGATAGACTCGCACAAAAACTCACTGACTCTCAAAACTTTGACATGAGTGATGCTGAAGATTTGGCAACTGCACGTGCCATCTATGAGCATGGTATCCAGCGTTACAGTGAAAATGACAAGAAGGGTGCAAAAGAGATATTTTTGGTGCTAAATTACACCATAGACAATGCCGATTTAAAAGATGCGATGATGGTACATGCGGCAGCAGTTATGGCGGGACACTCTTTTGAAGACTTTATAGAGAATCTTGTAGATGTGGAAGGTGTGAATGAAAATGATCCTTTGGCATTTTTTATTCAAACATTTTCTCAGCCTACAGATATTTTGCTTACGATGTTTGCTAAACATGTGAAAGAAGCTAAAGAAGAATTAAGAGTATTAGAAGAGAGTAAATAAGTGTAGGGTGTTGTACGACTCAGCATTTAGTGCTTCGCGTGTAGTGCATTTTAATGCTTCTACCCTTACAACACCAAATCAAGATACAAATTATAAAAGGTGTTGTCATGGGACAACACCCTACGGAGGAATTATGACAAGAATTAAAATTCAGTACAAGGGAGTCACTAAATGACGACTCATAAAATACATTTTATAGGCATAGGTGGGATAGGACTCTCCGCATTGGCTAAATTTCTCGTTAATGACGGGCATAAAATATCTGGTTCTGATATCAAACAGACAGAAATCACCAATGACTTGGCGACTAATTTTGATGCTAAAATTACCATACCCCACCATGCTGATGCAGTTGAGGGTGTAGATAGAGTCATCTACTCTGCTGCTGTGCGTCCTAACAATCCAGAGTACCAAAGAGCCAAAGAACTTGGTATAGAACTTCTTTCTCGTAAAGAGTCACTCAAGTCTATACTCGGTGAAAAAGAGGTCTATGCGGTAGGTGGTGCACATGGTAAGAGTACGACATCAGCTATGCTGGCTTCTATCATCCCTGAAACCAATGCACTCATAGGTGCTATAAGTAAAGAGTTTGGCTCAAATGTACGTAACTACCCTAACAATAAAGTGGTGTTTGAAGCAGATGAGAGTGATGAGAGTTTTCTAAACTCCAATCCATACTTAGCCATCGTTACCAACGTAGAGCCTGAGCATATGGAGTACTACAAATATGATGAAGAGCGTTTTTACAATGCCTACAGAAACTTTTTAAACCTTGCAAAAGTACGTGTTATTAACGCAGAAGATGAGTTTCTATCTTCACTTGACATAGATAGTATCAAGCTTTATCCGAGTAAAGATATTCAAAATATAGAATTTGTATTGGTCAATGGTGAGCCCCATACACGATTTGAGCTTTTAGATTTGGGTACCTTTGAAGTCTTCGGTTTTGGTAATCATATAGCACTTGATGCTGCTCTTGCTATACTTGCTGCACTGGAGTTAGGTGAAGAATTAGAAGAAATACGGACAAATCTTCTCAACTATAAGGGCATCAAAAAACGTTTTGACATCGTACAAAACAAAGAAAACTGTGTCGTCATAGATGACTATGGTCACCACCCTACAGAGATAAAGGTTACGATGGAGTCTCTGCAAGCCTACAAAGCTTTACGTGCGTTCAATACACTCAATGTCATTTGGCAACCACATAAATACTCAAGAACGATGGACAACCTACAAGCGTTTGTCGAATGTTTTGATGGAGTAGATGAGTTAGTCATCCTTCCTATCTGGTCGGCAGGTGAGTTGGAAGTAGATATAGACCTAAAAGGTGCATTTTCCCGCTATAAACTACTCATGGCAGATGCTGTTACCAAAGAAGATGGTGTTGTAAAGGTGATACGTGATGGTTCTGTGATACGTGAGTATTCTGAGGGACTAGTGACTGCCTTTGGTGCAGGGGATATTACGTACCAGATACGTGGTGAGGCATAGTTCTGAAAGTATGATATAATCATTAAAAAAGAAAAAGGCATTACAAGTGATAATAGAGTCAGTACAACAACTGTTAAGACCTTATGATTTTATAGACTTTGCCTTGCTTTTTGGTTCGTATGCACGAGATAAACAAACAACGTTGAGCGATATTGATATTGCTATTTATACGAGTCGCCCTATAGGTTTATTGGAACAGGGCAATATACTCTCTGTACTTGAAGAGAAACTTGGAAAAAAGATAGACCTGATACTGCTTAATGGTTTAGAGAAAGAAAATGCCAAGATGGCATTTAATATTGTAGATAATCATAAAGTTATTTTAAATAAACAACAACAAAAGTATATAGATTTTAAAGCAAATACCTATAAATATTACCTTGATTTAAAACCTATGTATGAGATGTTTGATAACGCTTTAAGAGAAAGGATAGCTAGTGGAACTTACGGAAAAGCTCAAGCATCTTGAAGAAAACATTAAAGTACTTCGAGAGATAAAAGACACAATCACTTTAGAAGAGTTAAAAGTAAACAAACGTTATGAATGGGAAGTTAGATATGGACTTCTTGAGTCGATACAAGTAGTCATTGATATTGCTTGTAAATTATCTTCTCAATATAACTTGGGAAACCCTAAAACATATAGAGCCTGTATAGAGCTATTGCAACAACATAAATATTTGGATAAAGCACTTGCACAAAAAGTAATGGGTATGGTAGGGTTACGAAATTTACTCGTACATGAGTATATTGAAATAGATGAAGAAAAGCTTTATCAATTTTTAGAATATTTAGATGACTTTATAGCATTTGGACTACAGATGCAAGAGCATATTTAAGGAAGTCTGTGTCAACACTACAAACAAACGAAAAATCTATCATCCAGAAACTAGACCTTGATGGGTATGTCAAACAGTTTCAGACTTTTTTAGCCAGAGAGAAACCTGTGGCTATGCTGGGTGACATCAATCAGCATTATCGGTACATTAAAGCACTTAGTAAAGTACAGTTTCCGACACCTTTTCCCGTGCCTAACTTAGATATGGAACTTGCACGTGTCAAAAAACAGGCAGTACTTAGTTTAGATGAGATTTATGCTTTTGTAAAGATGTTTTCTTATTTCAATACTTTAAGTGCAGTAGGATTTACTGAACCACTTATCTCATGGATACAAGGTATAGATATACCTGAAGAGATTGTTGATATCATAGGTTACTTTACAGAAGAGGGGGACATCAACCCTGAACGTGACCCTGAACTGAAAAAACTTGAATGTGCCATTAAACAAAATAAACGTGACATCAAAGACACCCTATATAAGTTAGCGCATTCTTCTAGACTCGGAGACTATCTGGTAGACACACAAGTACACTTTAATGGTGGTGAAGAGACATTGCTTGTGCGTGGTGGGTTTAATAACGTGCTCAAGGCTACAGTCATGGCACGAAGCCCTGGGGGGTTCTTTTACATTTTGCCTCAGAGTATCTCTCACTTAAAAGAAAAAGAGTCGGCTTTGGTTTCGAGTAAAGAAGAGATTATTTACCGTTACTGTAA
>JALUYL010000044.1 GCA_027012955.1 Sulfurovum sp. | reverse complement strand
TCTTGAAAAAATGGTATTTCTTACTCAGGGTAGTAACTTTGCATAGAAACACCACCTGCCTCTCGTCTATTGATTCAGAGTTAGTGATTTTTTAGGATGTGGAAAATTCTATTTCGTGATTTGGGGAGCATATTATTGTCTATGAAAAATGAAATATTAGAACGTATTGAAAATCTAACATCATCAATTGAAGAAGTCTCTCAGGCTAAAAATAAAGTTGAAGTATGTGAAAAGATAGAAACTTTGTTAAAAGATTTAACACATTCAGATTTTGCCTCTTTATTTATTTTTGATAAAGATACACAGATGCTCTCTAAAAAAAATGAGCAAATGTTAGAACTCTCTATGATTGAAGCAGAAGGGTGTATTGGAAAAGTATTTTTAACAAAAAACCCTGCTATTTATAATCATCTTGCCAGCGATAAAGACTATGTACAAGCGTATGACAATCCTTATAATCATAAATTAAGAGCACAAATGTTGATGCCTGTATTGGAAAAGGGTGAATTGGTTGGTATTGTACGTGTATCTCGTGCTATAGGTGCAAATAAAAAATCATATACTCAATCAGATTTAGATGCTTTGATGTCTATTGAATCGTACCTTATTAAAATTATTAGAACAATTCGATTAAATCAACAATTACCTTCTTGTGATGAGTCTGCAAAAAATATTCAACATAAAATGGAAGAGATAGAAGAAGAGAATAAAGTCGAAAACAAAGATGATATGTTACTCTTTATTTCCAACACGGTACATGATATACGCACTCCAGCAAACAGTCTTTATGGTTTTTTAGAACTTCTTGAAGAACAAATTGAAGATGAACGTTTGAGGGAATTTGTTATAAATGCCAAGGAGAGTGCCAGTTTTATAAATACACTGACTACCACTATTTTGGATACTGCAAAAAATAAATATGAATCTAGTAATAGTAATAGTAAAAGTGAAACGATTACAACTGTAAAGTTTTTATCTGAAATTGCCAATACTTTTGCTGCAAGAATGCTGGAAAAGAAGATACACTATTTTATATATATCAGCCCTCAAATTCCTAAAGAAATTAAAATTGATGCATTGAAATTAAAACGCATATTGATTAACTTAATTGGAAATGCCTATAAATTTACACCTGTTAAACGACAAATAGATCTTCAAATCCTTTGGGATGCCTCACGTAATTCAATCCAGTTTTCTGTAAAAGATACGGGTATTGGTATAGAGAAAAAAGATCAAGAAAAATTGTTTAAAGCTTTTTCTCAAGCACAGAATGACACACATGAAAAGTACGGTGGTACAGGTTTAGGACTTGCCATATCTGCAGGATATGTGTCTGATTTAGGGGGAAAATTAAAACTAAAAAGTGAAGTTGATATAGGGAGTGAATTTTATTTTGACATCCCTGTAGAAATAATAGATAACACCCATAGCTATGAAAAGTTTTATAATTTAGATAAAAAGATTGTGATTTTAACAGACTATGTTGATGCAAAGTATCCAAAATTTATCCGTAAGTATCTTATAGATTTGGGAATGCCTGAAGAAAAAATAGTTATTTCAAGTACACTTAAAAAGCATACAACACATGTGATTTGTTTTGAAGAAAAAATAACTTCAGAAATCTTGGAGGCTGGAAAAATAAAAAAGTTTGAACTCTTATTGGTAGAGCAAAAATTATTTTCATTACTGAACAATAAAAAAATTAATGATATTAAAGTAACTTCTAAAAATACCTATAATGGTGAAGCGTTACATAATACAGTCTTTTCTGGCAAGAAAGTTAAAGTATTGCTTGTTGATGACAATAAAATAAATATTAGTTTACTTGAGTCAATGCTAACTACGGAATATGTAGATATTCATACCTGTCTTGATGGAGATAGTGGACTTAAAATGTTAAAAGAAACAGTAGAAAATGGTGAAAAATTTGATGTTGTCTATTTGGATGAACATATGCCTGGCATGTTAGGTACAGAAGTTTTAGAAGAATTTAGAGTATATGAATCACTTAATCAATTAAAGCCTATTTATGCTGTTTCAATTTCGGGTGATCCTGATATAGATGAAAATGAAAAAGAGCTTTTTAATGCATTTGTAAATAAACCATTTAATAAGAAAGAAGTAAGGGAGGTTATACAATCAGTGAAAAAATAGTTAAGAATAATAGGAACTTTAGTTAGATATACAATAGTTATCAAGATACAATATAAAGGAGAAAAAATGAGTCCAACCCCAACAGATGTAGAACATCCCGTCACAAATGTAGACATCATTGTTTCAAAAGGTGATGAGAAAGGTGATATCACCTACGCCAATCCAATCTTTTTTAAATTAGCCGGATATACACAGGCTGAACTTTTAGAAAAGCCACACTCTATTATCAGACATCCTGATATGCCAAAGATTATTTTCAAATACCTATGGGATACTATCAAGTCAGGGAAAGATGTCAAAGCATTTGTAAAAAACCTCTGTAAAGATGGTGGATTTTACTGGGTATTTGCCCATGTAAGAGTAGCTACCAATCCAGATGGTTCATTTAGAAACTACGTCTCTACAAGAAGAGGTATGTCTGCAGGTGCTAGAGCAGTGATAGAACCTCTCTATAAAGAGTTGCTTGCAGCAGAGCAGAGTGGTGGTATGGATGCTTCTTTGCCTATTCTCGAAGCGTTTCTCAAAGACAATGGTGCATCACTAGATACCTTTAATGATGCTATGCAAAAAATACAAAATAGTTAAAAAGGATAAAGTATGATCGAATTTGAACAATCTATGAAAAAACTACGCTCAGTCAATGGTTACCTTGGTTCAGCAGTCTTGAACTTCTCTGGTGAAACACTCTATATGGATGAAGAGAATACCTCTGTAGATATCGCTTACTCTGCAAGTATCTTCAATGATGCATTTAGAATGATCTCTGAATCCTCTTTAGATGTGGGATTTGCAGAAGCCTCTTTGGTAGAAGCAAGAACAGAAGATGGACATGTGTTTCTTGTAAACTCTTCAGGAGATGCAGGAGGAGATAACTTCTCTAAACTTACTACCTTTGCTATCTTCAGAGATGATGGAAATGTAGCACTTGGAAAGATGATTATGGAGAAAACTGTACAGAGTATGTCTAAAGCTATGGGTGAACTATAATACTTTTGAAAGTCTTCAATAAAGTCCACCTTGGGGTGGATTTGTTTGAGTATTTATCTTAAGGAGTCTATTATCAAAACACTATATCTTATCCGCCATGCAAAATCAGACTGGAGTGATGGAACACTCAGTGACTTTGAAAGAGGACTCAAAAAAAGAGGACACAAGGATCTCGATACCATTAGCTCCTATATGTCTTTACAGCAACTCAAGCCAGACTTGATGATATCCAGTCTTGCTCTTCGCGCACAAACCACCGCAGACCAACTGGGAAAGAAGATAGGGTATGAAGGACGAATTCATTATATGGAAGAGCTCTATAACTCTCGTCCTGAAACATTGATGAATGTGCTGACACTGCAAGATGACAGTTATGAGACTATCTTCCTTGTAGGACACAACCCTGAACTGACAGAGTTTGCCAACTTTCTCATCAAAGATAACTTTCCAAAACTGCCTACCTTGGGTGTGTTGGCAATACATCTTGATATTGATTCATGGAGTGAGATCAAGGAGGAGTGTGGAGAGATAGACTTTTTCATACAACCTAAGCAGTTTAAATACTATATGCCTAAGCAGATTCGTACGACGTTGGCTAGGGAAGCATAAGCTTTTTATATATTACATGCTTCTGTATCTAGCTCACAGGTATAGCTTGTATCATTTTTTTCTAACTGTATCGTACTATGTCCGATGGAAAAGTTGTGATGAAGATACTCTTGTATCTCATCTAAATAATTATTATCTATAGATGTTTTATTTGTTACTAAATGTACAGTCAGTGCATTTTCTGTAGTACTTAATGCCCAAACATGTAGTGCATGTAAAGCTGTTACATCTTTCAAAGAGAGTAGATATGCTTTAACCACACTAACATCGATATCATTTGGTACAGCATCGATAGAGAGATTAATAGAATCTCTTAACAAACCCCATGTGCTTATGAGAATGACAATGACAATTATAAGACTGAGAACTGGGTCAAGCCAGAGCCAGCCTGTAAAGAGTATGGCAACACCAGCGATGACTACGCCTAGGCTAACCCCAGCATCGGCTGCCATGTGAAGGTAGGCACCACGAATGTTTAGGTCATCTTTTTGGTCTTTCATAAAGAGTAGGGCAGTAAGCGTGTTAATGACAACCCCTATACCTGCTACTATGATGACGGTCATCCCATCTACGGCTTGTGGGTCTGAAAAACGTCCTACCGCTTCCCATGCTATCGCAGCAAGGGCAATAAGTAGTAAAATGGCACCCAGTAATGAAGCCAAGATAGTAACTTTTCTAAACCCATAGGTACGTTGAAAAGAAGGATTTTTCTTTGCTAGATAAAAAGCACCCCATGCAAGTAAAAGACTCACCACATCAGAAAGGTTGTGTCCCGCATCTGCGATGAGGGCTAAAGAATCAGCCATAATTCCATAGATAGCTTCGATGATAACAAAGATTATATTGAGTGTTATTCCAATACTAAATGCTTTATTATAGTTTTTTATTTCACTTCCGTGGTCATGTGCCATAGTGTTACCTTTGTATGAGTATAAGTCCAACAATCATTAAAAATGCTAAACCGATGAATATTCGTTGTTTCATAGAACTGTTTGCATTATAGTGGGCATATTGATTACTGTGACAGCCCACACAGTGCTCTCCATAGTAATGCTCTCCGCACTTTACACAGGTTTGCAACTCTTTGTTATGCATAGTACCCTTTAAGAACAACAGCTTCCACCACTACAGTTGTCTTTTTTTGTAAAGTAAGGCTTGAGGATAAACCAAAGCACCAAGCTCCAAAGTACAACAGAAGAAAGCGTCGCTATGATGCCCCCTTTTTCATCCATATGTATGAGAGAAGTGGGGTCTATGGCTGATGCATCAAAGATGTAGTCAAGACCTAAACCGAAGAGTATACTTCCTATGATGATGCTTCCAAGATAAATGGCTAAAGATTTAGTCCCTAACATCTTTTTTACTACACCGATAGTCACCGTATTCGTCGCAGGTCCAGCAGAAAGAAAAACAAAGGCAGCACCGGCACTCACACCTGCGAGCATAAGCCCTGCAGCTATGGGCAACGAGGCTGTCGCACAAACATACATTGGTACGGCAATGACTATGACTATGAGGTAAGAGAGCCATGCGTTGCCTTTAAGCAGTTCCGCAAGGTTGTCAGGTATAGCTACGGTGATGAGAGCACCTAAAAGTAGACCCCAAAAAAGTGGCTTTGCTATGTCTCCCAGTAGAGTAATAAACGCGTATTTCATCGCAGCCATAAAGGAAAATGACTTTTTCTCGGTTGTGCCAGATGAACAACAAGAACCCGTACCTGTACCACAGGATTCTTCATCTGTTTTAGGTGCATTCATAGTGAAGCTTGTGTTTGCCTGTGGCGCCATAGCAGAAAATGCAGGTTTTTTGACTTCTACTACTGCTTCCTCTTTGTCAAATATGTTGGTAAGTATACCTGCTACCATGGCTATGACCATAGAGGTTAGCGCTCGATAGAGTGTAAATATCCAACCAAAGATACCATAGGTAGCCATGATGGAGTCTACACCTGTAATGGGTGTGGAGATGAGAAAAGAGAGCGTAGCACCTTTAGATGCACCTGATTTCTTAATAGAGGTTGCCAAAGGGATGACACCACAAGAACATACAGGAAGAGGGATACCAAAGACAGTGGACTTCACTACCGAAGAGATATTGTCTTTTCCTAAATGTTTGGTTACGATGCTGTCAGGTACCAATTCATGTAAAATACCTGCAAAGAAGAGTCCAAAAAGAATGTAGGGAGCCATAGCAATGCTAAGTTGCCATAATGCTTCAAAAAAGTGCGTGATTTCCATAGATGTAAACCTTTAGATATTATTAGAAATTCCCTAAATATATCTAACTGTGGCTTAAAGACAAATCGCTTGTTTAATTTTCTCTTGGTTTAGTTTTTTTATGAGCTTTGCTGAGAGGTCACCATACTGAGTGTCATCAAGATTTATTTTTTTCTTTAATGCCTCTATATCTGCACCTTCTGCCCATGCCTTGAGAAGTTTTAATTCCTTTTTCGTGAGCTTGAGTTTGAGTACTTCTTTAAGAGCATCTCCCTCTTTAAGAGGGTGTACCAATTTTTTAATGTGTTTTTCTATTTCCATGTTAAGTGTAAGCAATATGTTTCCTATTTTGTAAAATGTAAAAGTGTCATATATCCGATACCTGCAAAAAGTATGGTACCAAAGAGGTTGAGTGCCATGTTGGCAAAGGCGTGTGTGTAGTGACCTGATTCGAGTAAAAAGAAACTCTCTATAGCAAAGGTCGAGTAGGTTGTCAGTGCTCCCAAGATTCCTGTAATCAAAAAAGTTTTCAGATGTGGAGAGAGTGCAGTGTTAAGATGAAAGTATGCAAACAGTATGCCAATGAGTAGGGAACCTAGCAGATTGACTGTTAGTGTACCCAAAGGCAAGGCATGGATAAATGTTTTGTTCACTAAGGTATTGAGCAGTAGTCTTGACGTGGCACCTATCGCGCCACCGCTAGCGACTGCGATTATGGTTGTGAAGTTCATCATCTATTACCTTTTGCATATCATTTTTAACGGTATCAAACCACGTTTTGTCATCACTCTTTACGTCTATACTTGGTAAAAAGGTATAGTTCACTGTGCCTGAATGTCCTGTACGTATGTGTTCGTTAAGTACCCATTTACTCCCTGTGATGACTATGGGTTGTACGCGTAACTCAAGCTTTTTAGCGATGAGATTTGTACCTTGTTTAAAAGAAAGAAGAGGTTGTTTATCGGTACGTGTACCTTCTGGAAATATGGCCACAGGACGATGGTATTGGTCTCGTGAGGCTTCTACATCACTGATAAGTTTACGTAGACCTGCTTTGTTCCCACGATCTAGCGATATCATCTCTCCATGACGCAACAAGTTTCCAAACCAAAGCGCATCAAAAAGTTCTTTTTTTGCTACCCATCGTACATGGTTGTTTTGTAGGGCTTCAAGTCCGATGATATCTACGATACCTTGATGGTTCATCACATACATATCTGCGGTGCTATCCATTTCTCCAGTTTGTGCCAGTTTCCCACCCATCATAAAGAGTGTCAAACGGTTGATGTGATGCACGATGGTACTTTTATACTTTCCAAAGAGCATAAGTGCTGGTATCATAAAGACAGCAGTATTAAAGGAGATGATAAATGCTCCCCAGTAAAACCTAATTTTGGCAAAGATCTTCATTTTTAATCCATCCTATGATTCCATCTTTGTATTCTACTTTTTTGTAGCCTTCTCGTTCACCCAAAAGCAGGGTATCAAACTTTTCATCTACCTTGGTACTGGTAGTACTGGTATTTGTGGGGAGTATGTATAGTGGTGCCCCTTGTGAAACACATATTTTTTTATGTGGAATGTAGAGGGTTAAGAGTGTAATGACTGATATCACACCAAAAACAAGATAAAAAAAGTCTCTTCTAAAGAGAAACATGAGAAGAAAAAATCCTGAAAGTGTCATCAGAGAGTATTTTTTTAGTTTTTCAAAACTGTCTTCTTTAGGATTTAAGTCTGACTGTGTAGTAACCTTTGCATCTTCAAGTACGATAGGCACTTCTTTAAAAACATACTGCTTTTTGATGGTGTTGAAGTAAGTAAATTTGAGTTTATCTTGTGCCAGAGGTACAACAACATAAAACTCACCCGTTACTTTAGAAAAGTCACGTCTAAGGCTGTCTACACCTGATTCATTGCTATCTTTGAGTGCCATATCTTGTAAGTTTGCTTCATAGGCTTCTATAGAAAGTGTAACGATATGGCTTTTTTCATCATAGTTTGAAACCTGTGAGTTTTTTATCTTCATATCTGCTGCTATGACTTGACAAAAATCTTCTCTAGGCTTTAAAGTAGAGATAAATACTGTTTGTGCAGGTAACGTAGTCTCTAGAGTAGAGGTAGAGACATTAAGCACAGGGATACGTATATCTTCTTTTTTCGCTTGAAAATAAAAGGTATAAAAACTGTCGTTTCCATTGCGAATGATAAGTGGTTGTTCAAAAAGAGGTTTGACAGCACTTTGCGTAAAGTTAAATGTCACATTTTCTGATCCATTTTCACCTATACCTATGACTGTAACTGCAAAGAGTTGATTTTCGTACACTTTTTTAGGCATATAGGAGTATTTGAACTCACTTTGTGCCTGTACAGAGGTGCATAGTGTTAAGAAAAACAGCAGTGAAAGCCATAAGGTACGTAAATGTAACATTAGACCTCAAAACCTTTGAGCATACGTAGACCATCTTCAGAGCCTAATATAGCTTCTAAAGCACGTTCTGGGTGAGGCATAAGACCAAATACATTTTTGTTCTCATTACATACACCAGCGATGGAAGTCACTGAACCATTCACCACTACAGGGTTACCCTCACTGTCTGAGTAACGAAGTAAGATTTGCTTGTTCTCTTCAAGCTTTTTAAAGCCTTCATCATCGATGTAGTAGTTACCATCAGCATGTGCGATAGGAATGTTGAGCACTTCACCTTTGGTACATTTACTTAAAAATGTATTGTCATTATTTATGACACAAAGGTTTTGGTGTTTGGAAATGAAGTGTAAGTTGTTGTTACGCTTTAGTGCTCCGGGGAGAAGTCCTGCTTCTGTAAGAATTTGGAAACCGTTACAGATACCAAGTACGTTACCACCATCATTTGCATAGGCAGTGACAGCTTTCATCACAGGAGAAAAACGAGCGATAGACCCTGAACGTAGGTAGTCACCATATGAAAAACCACCAGGTACAACAACTAAGTCGATGTCTGTAGGTAACTTTTCATTTTCATGCCATACAAGTTCAGTAGTATGACCCAATTTTTCAAATGCGTACTGGGTATCAAACTCACAGTTTGTTCCAGGGAATCTTAATACTGCTACTTTTAGTGATTTTTGCATCTTAATTAATCTCTATAGTATAGTCTTCAATTACTGTATTGGCAAGAAGTGTCTCACACATCTCTTTTACTTCAGTTTCAGCTTTTGCTTTGTCTTCACTATCAAGTTGAAGTATGATTTGTTTACCGATACGTACATCACTTACCCCTGCAAACCCTAAAGAGTCTAGTGCGTGGTGTGATGCTTTTCCTTGTGGGTCAAGTACGCCATTTTTTAAAAATACGTTTACTGTTGCTGTCATAATTTTCCTTATTTCTTTCGGTTTTGAATTCTGTCTAGTACTTGTCTGTATGCTTCAGTAAGCCCACCAAGTCCTTGTCTAAATCTATCTTTGTCTAGCTTCTCATCTGTCTCTTTGTCCCAAAGTCTGAAGTTGTCAGGGCTAAGCTCATCGATGAGGATGATGTTACCATCTTTGTCTCTACCAAATTCTAGTTTGAAATCAACCACTTTAATATCAAGCCCAGCATAAAACTCTGAGAGAAGAGTGTTGATGCGTCTTGCCATAAATCTAATGTAGTCTAGTTCATCTGTGTTATTCACAAGATTTAAGATAAGACAGTGTTGGTCATTTAGTTTTGGGTCACCTAGTGCATCATTTTTGTAGTCAAACTCTACCAATGTAAATGGAAGTACCGTTTTATCTGCAATACCAAGGTTTTTACTAAGACTTCCTGTGGCGATGTTTCTTACGATAACTTCGATGTAAATGACGTCTGCACGTTGATGAAGCATGTTATTATCATCTATAGTGTCTACATAATGTGTAGGGATGCCTTTTTCTGCCAAATACTTAAAGAGTTCAGTAGAAATCTTGTTATTGAGCGCACCTTTACCAACTTCCATTGATTTTTTTTCACCATTGAAGGCAGTCAAAGAGTCTTTAAACTCAGAGATAAGTAGATTTTCATCTTCCGTTTCCCATATTTTCTTTGCTTTACCTTCATAAAGAAGCTGTGTTTTTTCCATTATTTGTTTCCTTTGTTTGTAATAATCAGTGCTTTTAAGATGTCTACAGCAGATTTGAGCTGTGCATCTTTGTAGAGTTGTTCTTCTGTGATGATAGTGTTATCTACTTTTGTTTCATTGTTTTCAGATGATGTATTGGTATCTGTCACTTTTGTGGTATTTCCATCTATTTTGGCAAGTTCTACTTGAAGGTGTTTTTTCAAATCACTTTCTTTCAGTAGGGTAGGGTCATCGATGTATTCTATCTTCCCTAAATGTACAGTGATATCTGGCGTAACACCTACGTTTTGGATGGTACGTCCACTCGGAAGGTAGTAACGTGCTACAGTGAGTTTGAGCGCTTCATCTTCACCTATTGGCATGACGATTTGAACAGAACCTTTCCCAAAAGTCTTTTCTCCCACAACGATGGAACGGTTAAAGTCCTGTAGTGCGCCAGAAACGATCTCCGAAGCAGAGGCAGAACCACCATTTACCAGTACAACGATAGGCGTGTTGGTATCGGTAGCTTTTTCATGTGCTTTGTAGTCTGTATTTTCGCTTTTCATTTTACCTTTTTGGCTGACGATGACACCTTTTTCCACAAACATATCTACAAGCCCTACTGCTTGGTCTAGTAAGCCTCCAGGGTTGTTTCTTAAATCTAAGATAATCCCTTTTGTATTGTTATGCTCATTTATAGCTTCTTTAACACCTTTGACCACTTTTTGGTCAAAAGAGGTAACGTGTAAATAAAGTACATCATCGCCAATTTTTTTAGCATAGACAGATTGGATTTTTATGATGCCTCTGGTAATTTTGATTTTAAGCGGTTTAGGCTCTTTTTTTCTGATAATCGTTAAAACAAGGCTAGTACCGGGTTTTCCTCTCATGAGTTTTACAGAGTCATCGATGTTCATCCCTATGGTGGCATCATCGTTTATTTTTAAGATGATGTCTCCAGATTTGATACCTGCTTTAAAGGCGGGTGTTCCGTCTATAGGTGCGATGACTGTGAGGGCACCGTCTTTCATACCGATGGAAATTCCTAGTCCCCCAAACTCACCTTTGGTTTGGACTGTAAGGTCTTTGTATGATTTTGTATCCATGAATGTAGAGTGTGCATCGAGGTTTGTCATAAGCCCTTTGAGTGCTTTGTCTACGAGTCCTGTGGTGTTAACATCATCGACATACTGTGCTTCAATAAGGTTGAGGATTTGTGTAAATTTGATGTACGCTTCAAGCTTTTCTTTGGCTGTTGAAGGTGTGTGTTTACTTACCGTATCTTTTGCCTGAGCAAATGAGCCGAAGAGGTAGGCAGCAGTAAATGTAGAAACAAGTCCCGCAACAATAATTTTTTTACTTTTTTTAATCATATGAATGGTATCTCCAAATTGGTTTATAATTTTAGTTAAAAACATCTAAAAAGTTGCTTTTTCGTACTATAGCGAGGGAAAGTTAACGGTTATTTATAATATATAATGAGGCATCACATTGGAGGTTGAGCATTTTTGGTAGTTTGGGTTGGAGTATACAAATGAGAACAGGGTTTGACTTAGTGTTGGCATCACCTTTTATTTTAATGATGACTCATATATAACGAGACTGATAAAAGCGATAAATATTGCACTATTAAGAATCCATAGAATAATTTTTGATTTTTGATTCATTGATTTACGTTTACTTGATTTTATTGAAGAATTAATATCAGTACGTACAAGCTCGTTAACCAGCATTGATTTTTCTAATTTAGTCATATTTCACTCTTTCTTAGCACTTCTAATAATAAAAGTTTACTATACAAGAGTGAGTAAATAGTGACTTTTTAAAGAAATTTAAATATTGAATAAAATCTTCTTTTTTCTGCTAAAATATGTTAAAAAACAAATTAAATTGGAAACGCTTGAAAATAATATTAATCCTATTATCACTTATATTTACTCTCAATGTACATGCATTAGAAAAAGTAAAACTACAGCTCAAATGGAAAACACAGTTTCAGTTTGCTGGTTTTATCGCTGCAAAAGAAAAGGGCTTTTACAAAGATGTAGGTCTTGATGTTGCGTTACTCGAGTACTCCGCAGATACAGATACGCTTGAAGATTTAAAAAAGGGAAAAACAACTTTTTCCGTAAGTGATTCTTCTATTATTACGGAGGTTGCTAAAGGAGGAAAATATGTTGCTTTAATGGCGATATATCAACAATCTCCTTATGTGCTTATGAGTTTAGCCTCTTCAAACATTCACTCATTAAAAGACCTACAAGGCAAAAAAGTAGGATTTTATAGCGATATAAATAGTAAAGCTGTTGCAGCAATGTTGAAAGATCGTAGAATCCTTTTTCAAAAAGTACAGGTAAAAAACTCTATTGAACAACTAGAGACTGGGGAAGTTGATTCGGTTATAGTATATAGCTCAAATGAACCTTATCAAGCAAAAGAGAAAAGTCTAGCAGTTGATATTTTACACTTAAACGAATATGGTTTTGATAGATATGGAGATATACTTATTACACTTGAAAAAACTGTAAATGATCGACCTGAACTTGTTGCAAAAATGGACAGTGCAACTCGTAAAGGTTTTGAGTATGCCTATAGTCATATTGATGAAATGGTAGAGTTGATTTATAGGAAGTACAATACACTAAAAAGAAGTAAAGTATCTTACTATTATGAGGCAGATACATTAAAAAAATTTCTTGGAAGTAGTGAAAAATTTGGCAAATTAGATAAAGCTAGAGTCAATGCTATTGGCTACATATATGCGTATTATAACTCAATAGAGCCACTTGCAGATTCCCAAAGACAACCCACAATTTAAGCTAAATTGAATTTCAAAAAAGCCCTTAAACCCTCATAAATGTTATAATTATCTACCAAAAAAAAACAACACTACAAGAACAAAC
>JALUYL010000043.1 GCA_027012955.1 Sulfurovum sp. | reverse complement strand
TTTTACTAAAGATTAACAGTATCTATATGAAACCTACAGAAACCCATTGTATCACTGCAAGTATGGGTATCTCCAATTTCCAAGCAGATGATGAAGATATACACGACACCATCAAACGTGCAGACACTGCACTCTACCAAGTCAAATTTTCAGATAAAAACAATATAAAGATTTGGACCAATGAAAATAAAGGTACGCAATGACAAGAGACCGTGAAGGCGAACTCCTCATGCTAAGCCTGAGTGTCATAGAATCATGGTTTCCCATACTCTCCATCGTGGCGATGTCTTATGTGGGAGCATTGCATACCTATATGTACAGTCTCGTCATAGCTTTTTTCTTCTATATAGGCATTATGTATAAGCGTGACCGATTTAAAGAGCTTAAAAACAGAGCTGCATATAAAGACTTACTGCTTACGACTTTTTGGATTACCACTATTTTTACCCTTATTTTTATAGGCATGCGCTACACCACCGCAGGAAACATGGCAGTCATTGTATTTTTACAGGTACTCTTTTCCTACCTTTACTTTAATGTGTTAGGTAAAGAAAAGATGGACAACATACACCTCTTTGGTGCCATTCTCATGACCCTCGGTGCACTTGTCATTCTCATACCTAACGATATGCAGTTCAACAAAGGTGACTGGCTCATTCTCACAGCCTCTGCCTTTGCACCCATAGTCAACCTCTACCAAAAACGTGCAAGAGAATACTGTTCTGCCGAGACCATACTTGGGTTTAGAACCGTTGTAGGCTTTCCTTTTGTGGCACTGCTTGCCTACGTCTTAGAACCTACAGTCACTTGGGATAATTTTAAATTAGCCTTCCCCTATCTGTTTCTCATAGCCACACTCATCTACGTAGCAGCCAAAATCATGTGGATAGAAGCCCTCAACCGCATCACCATCACCAAACTCTCAGCCATGCTAGCACTCATGCCACTCTTTACGCTTGTCTTTGCCTACTTTTATTTGGGTGAAGTGCCAGAGTTTAGACAGATTTTAGGCATACTACCTGTACTTGTGGGTGGGTATTTTATTACGAAGCCTGCGAAGGGTTGAGTATTTGCCTCATAGTTCGATAAAAAATAATTTAGGGCACTTCTAACAACAGATGCCATTTATTCTGTTGTGCATCTAACAAATTGATTGAGGTGGAATTGCATTAGTTATTGTAATTGGCGTTTATTAAATACCTTTATCTCTGCATGGAAAACCATTAACGCTTGTTTTTCATCTTTTTTATCAAAATTTTCATACTCAGTGTTCTTTAAAATAAAGCCTAACATAGGCAAGATACTACTCTTTTCAAGTACCTCATCTAACTCTCTTTTTTCTTCTTCTGTTAAAGTCAATTCACTAAAAAAGCCTAAAGGATTTTTTACAATAGAAGCTAATTCCTGTTTACTTATCTCTAAATCTATTTGAGCTTCTTTAGCAAAAAGAGTGGCACTGGCATATAGATTGAAGATAATAAACTTCTCATATAGATTTTTATCCCTAGCCATAGCCCTAGCCATATCCATAGCCATATCCATATCCATAGCCATAGCCATAGAAAAAAATGTTTTTAAAAAGAGACTCTTTTTAAAAACATACAAATTTAACTGCATAACCTTTTGGTAAAGTTTTATATTTGTATAGACTCCATTATAATTTAACATCCCATAGTTACCGTGAAAAACGATAGACTCTAAAAGTGTTATATTTGTTGTAACTACATTTGCCAATGCAACTTTCAGATTTTTATTGTAAGGTATATACTTATCTAACAACATCGGGAAGCTTTCGCCCCTAGTTTTGGTAGGTATCTTAGATATTAATGTTTCACTTAGGTAGTTCGCTCTAAAATTCTTAAAATAATACCCGATATATAGAATATTTTGAAGCTCTATCATCTTTTGTTGTTGAGATTTTTTTAATTTATAAAATAAATCTTCATCATCATCTTTGTCTATATAGCTTATCATATTTTCAGTATCTACCATCCTGTCATCTAAAATAGCTACAAATAAATTTTGAATAAAAAGTAAAACATCTATATCAAGTTTTTTTGCACTCATTTCTAGCCCCGAGACTAAACTTCTTAAAGAAACCAAATTGTCTAACTTAACAAGCATAAATAAAAGTGTATGAAACCATCGTGATTTTTCATCTTTATTTAATTTGTTAGTACTATTAAGAGCCACTTGCAAATTCAAACCCACCCAAGTGACTAATTTTTCCTTATAGTAATTTTTGAGCTTAAAAAAATCATTACAAGGTAAAATCTCTGATATTCTACCTCTAATTTGCTAATTATCTATAA
>JALUYL010000042.1 GCA_027012955.1 Sulfurovum sp. | reverse complement strand
AGCATATCACTATGTTCACCCTCTTCTAGGTTCTCTAAAATGTCTTGCAGTGCTTCATCGTTAAGTGTGTCAAGCGACAAGATGGCTTCACGAAAAAATGCACCCTCATTGTTGTTGTTCCAAAGTAAGTCTTCGACAGGGTAAATATCTGACATCCCAGGAATGATGATTCGGCAGGCATATACACCCAAATGTCCATAATCAGAAATGTATATCTCAAACCCTTGCGCATGTGCGATGTGGCTCATATGTTCCCATTCACTCTGTGTATCGCCTTCATAGTTCCAGTCTACAAAGTCATAATCACTTCTGTCTTTGAAAAAATCATAGGCAATGAGTCCTGTGGAGTTTATGAAGTGCGCTTCTAGGTTATGGGGGTCTGAGACTTCATCGAGGTTAAATGAAGGTGCATGAAAGTCATCTAGCATGTCTAACGAACGTCCTTGAAGTAACTCCGTCACAGTACGTTCCAAAGCCACTTCAAAACAAGGATGCCCACCAAAAGAAGCCAAGACTGAACCATCTTTAGGATTGATGAGTGTCACAGAAATAACAGGATACACACCACCCAAAGAAGCATCACATACACGTAAAGAAAACCCCTCATCTTCAAGTTTCTTGATAGACGCTTGAATATGCGGGTATCTGTCCATCACCTCTTGGGGAATAGTAGGCAAACAAATACCCTCAGAGATAATCTTATTTTTAGCATAACGCTCATAAATCTCACTAAGTGCCTGTACGCGCGCTTCATTTTGGGTATTACCCGCTGCCATGCCGTTACTCACATAGATATTTCCTATGATATTGACAGGAAAGTAAACCTCTACACCATCACTTTGACGCGTAAAAGGCAAAGCACAAATGCCCCGCTCTGTGAGACCAGAATTTGTGTCTATGATCTGTGAGGGGTGGAGTTCACCCTCTGGGTCATAGTAATCCCATAGTGTTTCATTTAAAAGTCCTTCAGGCATAGTACTGTCTTCCTCACCAAAGCCAAACCAACGTTCATTTGGGTAGTGCGTAAATGTATCTGTCGCAAACTTTTCACCCAAATAGTAGTCTGCAAAAAAGTAGTTACAAGACAAACGTTCAAAGTACTCTCCCAAAGCAGATGCCAAACACGCCTTGGCACTAGCCCCCTTACCATTAGTAAACATAAGGTCACAACTTTTATCTCGAATGTGTTGAGAGTAGACATACGGTACAGGGTTAAGTACAGAAACTTCATCTATCTCTATACCGACCTGTTCAAACTTTTGATACATACTGTCTATCGTCTCTTCAAGGCTAGAGTCTTTGCCTTTTATAAATGTTTTTTCTGTCATGGTGGGATGCCTTTAATTTAAGTCTATCATTGTAGCATTTAAACCTATAAGGACATTCTATGTATAAACTACTCAGTACACTTTTACTTACACTCACACTCAATGCAAGAGCACCCATGTCACAACACTTTTATGATTTTGAAGCAAAAAATATTCAAGGTAAGACTATCTCTATGTCTCAATACAAAGGCAAAGTCATCTTAGTGGTCAATGTCGCCAGTGAATGTGGTTTTACCCCACAGTATGAAGGGCTAGAGAAGCTCTATAAAACATACCATCCCCAAGGGCTAGAAATACTGGCTTTTCCTTGTAATCAATTTGGAGAACAAGAGCCTGGTAGCGCAGAAGAGATACAAAAGTTTTGTAGTTCAAAATTTTCAGTAACCTTTCCACTATTTGAAAAGATAGACGTCAATGGAGAAAATACCCATCCTCTCTACGTTTTTTTAAAAAAAGAAGCCACCGGATTTTTAGGAACAGAAAGTATCAAATGGAATTTTACAAAGTTTTTAGTCAACAAAGAGGGCAAAGTCATAGAGCGTTATGGTTCAGCTACAAAGCCTGAAAAAATAGCGAAAGATATAGAGAAGTTATTGCAATAAAGAAAGGGGTTGCAGAAAATGGTTATATGAAAAAGGCTTATGCCTTTTTCACAAACTCCTGCTTAAGTTTTATAGCACCAACACCTGGTACTTTACAGTCGATATTGTGCCCATCATTACCTTCTACAAGGCGTATAGTTTTAATCTTAGTCCCTACTTTGATCCCGTCACTGCTACCTTTTACCTTAAGGTCTTTAATCACAGTCACACTGTCTCCATCTTGTAAGATATTACCATTGGCATCTTTAACAACAAGTGCGGCTTCCTCTTCTTCTGCTCCAGAAGTTGCATCTTTGTTCCATTCATGTGCACACATAGGACAGATATAAAGACTCCCCTCTTCGTAAGTATATTCGCTGTCACATTGTGGACAATTAGGTATATTTTCCATGGTTTTTCCTTTGTATTGTTAATATTGAGTGTATTTTACTCTTTTAATTTTAATCTAAAGGGAAGCGCTATAGGCTATAGACCATTTTTTGTTCTTGCTTCAAAACCTCATCTTTACTACCATCTTTAATAATCTGCCCCTGTTCCAAAACCAAAATTCTGTCTGCCAAAGCATAGGAAGCTTCAGCATCATGACTTACCATCAGTGTTGTGGTACCAAAGGCAGTATGCAGTTTGGATATCTCATCTTGGAGTTTAATACGCATCTTTTCATCAAGTGCAGAGAGTGGTTCATCCATCAACAGAAGTTTGGGTTTTTTCATCATAGCACGACAAAGGCTTACACGTTGTTTTTGTCCTCCACTGAGACTTTTGACATTACGTGTAGCCAAACCTGTAAGTTCTGTAAGTGCAAGTAATTTCTCTGCCAAGGCTTTGTCTTCATGCACAAAAAGAAGATTCTTCTCCACAGACATATTGTCAAACAGCGCATAGTCTTGAAAAACAAAATCTATCTCTCTTTTTTGAGGTGGCAAACTTTTCCATGACTTACCCTCTACACAAATGTCTCCCTCGGCTTTTTCTAACCCTGCCAAAACTCTAAGCAGTGTCGTTTTCCCTGAACCACTCTCACCCATGATGACAGTAAAACTTCCCTCTTCTATGCGTACATCCACATCAAGTACCATCGTACCTTGGCTACCTTGCAGTGGTTTTTTAATCGCTATCTCTACCACTACACTATCCCCACTTTTTTCTGAGAGTGGTTAAAAATATAGACAGACAAAAGCACCAAAAAGCTCATCAGCACCATAATGGCACTATAGATGTGTGCCTTTCCATACTCCATCACCTCAACCATCTCGTAAATAGCCACAGAAGCTACCTTGGTTTCGTTAGGTATGCTACCACCTACCATAAGCACCACACCAAACTCACCTACAGTATGTGCAAAGGTAATGATGAGTGCGGTGATGAGTGACGGCTTAATGTTTGGCAGTGCCACATGCCAGATGGTTTTAAGCTTGCTTTTGCCTGCAAGGTATGAGGCTTCTAGCATATGAGGATTCAGTGATTCAAAACCATTTTGCAAAGGCTGTACCATAAATGGCAGAGAGTAAAAACATGAAGCCACTACCAAACCTGTAAAAGAAAAGACCAACTGCACACCAAAAAGGTCATGAAAAAACCCACCTAACGTAGAGTTTGGAGAGAGTACTACCAAAATGTAAAATCCAAGTACCGAAGGAGGCAGGACGATAGGTAAAGCGCTTATCGCCTCAAAAACTGGTTTACTTTTAGAACTTGTTTGAGAGAGCCACCATGCAAAAGGAAGGGCTATAACAAACAAGATAAATGTGGTTAGCCCTGCCAATTTGAAGGAGAGTATAAAAGGTGTCAACTCCATCATGGTACCTTGTAGCCATAAGAGGTCAATATCTCTTTGGCACTCTTTCCTAACATAAAGTCGTAAAATGCTTTGGCTTCTGGCTTCTCTTTGGCGCGATTAAGTATCACCATCCCTTGGTCTATAGGAGTATAGAGAGAGGCATTGACATCTACCCATTGTGTATCCTCTTTATAGTGTGACATCTGTGGTGCATAGAGTGAAGACTTCGCGATGATGCCTACGTCTGCCGCTGATGTTGCATAGATAACCGTTTGCGAGATGGACTCACCATAGACGAACTTCTCTTGAAGTAGCGTATAGAGCTTTGCATGCTCTAGTGCCTCTTTGGCTGCCACACCATAAGGTGCTGTTTTAGGGTTGGCAATGGCTATCTTCTTGATGGACGCATCTGTAAACAGTGCTAATCCCTTCTTCAAGTCACGTGCTTGGTTGGAGAGTATCGCCAAAGCGCCCTGTGCATAAACAACAGGTTCTCCCAATGTAAGATTGGCTTCATAAAGATGCTGAGGGTATTTCATATTTGCAGAGAGAAACAAATCGTACGGTGCCCCATGGCTTATTTGGGCAGTCAGTTTTCCAGAACTGCCATGTATCACTTTGACATTTGTTTTAGGATATACCTCTTCAAATGCTTTTTTTAACGGTGCAATAGCATAGGAGACATTGGCAGCAACTGCAATGGTTATATCAGCAGACAAAACAAAAGATGTTATACAAACAAAAAATACAATGATGTATTTCATCTTCATCCTTACTAAATATAAAAATTTAATACCCTGTTTCACGCTTTATTTTCCTAATATAATATGATTTTTTTGAACAACAACATCTATCTGTTCACCCACACTTAATACTCTATCAGATATATCTACCACAGCAACCACTTTATCGTGACAGCCTACATCTATCACGACCTTGCATAGTGCATCATCTTTTTCAAGTTCTACTATGGTGCCATGGAGGTGGTTGTCTGCATTCTCATCTTCTAAAAAAGAAACTGAACTGGACTTAAAAATGGCACTCATTCTTTGCCCTACTTCTACTTGCAGGTTTTCCACAGCCTCTTGGGTAATCTCTACATGCAATCGCTGTCCACTTTTAAGTGCCAGAACTACATCAGCATGTACAGACGAAGGTGTGACACTGACTACTTCTGCTTGTATCTGGTTGCGTGCAGAGAGTTGCATGGCAAGCCGTCCGATGGTTTTAAACGTACCACTTTTTATGTCTGTGAGTTCTGAGAGTCGCTCTAAAAAGCGTGTATGTTCCTCTTTAAGTAAGGCATAGTTTTTTAACAATGTCTCACCATATTCTGTAATGGTAGTCCCTCCACCATCTTTACCCCCTGTCTCACGAGAAACGATGGGTTCAGGTGAAAGTGAGTTCATTACATCTACTGCTTCCCATGCACTCTTATAACTCATAGGCACTGCCTTTGCTGCTTTAGAGATGGAGCCATGTTCTTTAATAGCATGAAGCAAGACAATACGCTTCTCCAACAAAAAGGGTTTACCTAACATTTCAAAAGTAAGTGCTGAAGAGAGCTCCAAAATGATGCCTTATGTGCTAGAGTATATAACGAAAGTTATCTTAGCATTGTATACCTTAAGATATAACGCTTATTTACTTCTCTTTTGTTGCTTCTTCAAAAAAGTGTAAAACATCCTCTTCAAAAATGAGCCGACAAAATTCTTCCTCTAAACCCATCTCTTCAAGTCTTGTGGTTAGTTCTATAATTTCTTGTTTGATTCTCACATCTTCTGTTACATATCCACATGCGCCCATCATGACTCCTTTATTGACTTAGTTTTAGTCTAGCCAACAAACCTGCAGTACTTGTGTACCCTACTTCTGTAAATTTCAGTTCACCACTTGCATCATAAATGAATGTTGTGGGGTATGCTTCTACTTTAAACTTTTTTGCCCATCTTCCGTCACTATCATTGACAACGTTAAAGCTCAAACCTTTCTCGTGCATGTATGCTTGTATCTTTTCCTTGTCACCAGAGTTTACAGCAAAGGTTAACACATTATAATCATGTGAAACAGACTCTATATTGCTCGCTTCAAGTTTACAAGTGGGACACCATGTTGCCCAAAAGTGTATCATCAAAGGTTTGCCTTTTCTTGTCTTGTAAGTACTACCATCTAAGAGCTTTACTTCTAGCTGTGGCAATGATGTAGATGCGATTTCAGGCTTCCTTAGATAACTTATAATATTTGTAAATATAAAGAGTGTGACTCCTGCTATTATTATCTCTTTTATGATAGATTTAATATTCCATTTCATTATGCTTTTAACCTTTTTGAGTTATTAGCATTGACCTCATAAGACTCCATCAAATCCAACACCATCGCTATAGGCGTATTTCCAAAATCTTCTTTTGCAGAGTAGTTATAGGAGAGTACAAACTGATGAAATTTCTTCATCTTTTCTTTGTCACTATTATAGACTTGTTTGAGGATGGCGGGGTTCAAAGTCTGTTCTAGGCTAAATTCTGCTTCATACCTTGTTGTCATGATACCATTACCATAATAGATATCACTTTTATACTCATTTATTTCTAAAGACTCAGCAAAAATATAAGATAAAAAAAGTAGCCATATAAACACTAACCTTTTCATTTTAAATCCTCTAATAATCTATGTACTTCCTCATTACATCCTTGGAGTTTTTCATCATATGCTGACATATAATATACCCCTCCACTTAAATAAAAATTATGTTTTGCATATGCTCGTGCACGTAGTACTGTATTAAAACATATGCCTATAAGCCCTTCACTCTCTCTCAATGCATTATTTTCAACTATGTTATATTCTTTACCATTATAATTCCTCTTAATATCAGAAAAATATACTCCACAGTCAAGAGCATCCTCCATTATCTTAGTCGTCTCCCTAGCCTTCTCAGGCTCCTGAATAATAATCTGTGCAGCCCTAGCCCCTTGCATAGCAATAGCTCTTACAATAGGGTGGTAAGGTATGGCTTTGTCTTCACAAGTTGTTTCGATAACCCCTTTGATAATCTTTCCATTGGGTAATGTATAATCCACCATTTTATCTGTACAGGGGATATATTTATCATATTTCTTATATATCCACCGCTCCACATCATCCCTAACCCCATTGTTATTAGTGTCTATCCCAAGCAGTGTAGCATTGTTCACAGCAGGGTCTGGTTCAGGTGGAAGTGTGTGTCCATCCACTATCCATGTGATAGTTAGATTTAAAGTATTTGAAAGTGTTGTACCTACTTTGGCTTGTACTGTGACACTACCGTCTTTAAGAGCTGTAAGCACAGACCCATTCATCTCTGCACTGTCAGATGGGGTGATGATGTAGGTTATGTTTTCATCTACTATGTTAGTACTGTTATCTGAGTATGTACCCACAACAGAGAGTTGTACCGTCTCTGCTACATTTACTGTAGTAGCATTACTCTCTATCTTTAGACCAGTAAGTCTCTTAGCAGATACAGCACTACAAATCAAAATAACCGTAAAGATAAGTTGTAAAATAGTATTTTTCATGGAAGTAGTGTAGCATATTTTTACCCATCTCGCATACTTATTAAGATATTCTAATTCCCTTTCTAGCTTCTTTTTCGATAAGCCTCTTTTTATCTGTAGATACAATAATATCTACAGGCTTATATAAGACATCTTCCAGTAAAGTCTTTATCCGTATCTTTTTTCTAAATAAATCTTTTTGAATTTTAGCGATAATGTAGAGGTCTATATCTCCACCTTTTTTACTTTCATCGGTTCTACTACCAAAAAGATAAATAAGCGCTTCCCCAAATACAAGTTGAACTTTATTTTTGATAAGTTCAATCTCCTTGTTTGATAGTCTCAAAATTAGCCTTTATTTTTTTTGTAATATCCAGTAGATAATGTATATTTTCGATAAGATAATTAATCGCTTCTATTTTTTCATGCTCTTCAAAAGGATAATCGTGAGATATACTATTTCTAACACCTCTAAATTCACTCCAGATATCAATCTCAATAATATTTTCTTTATCTAACTCTTTAAGAAGCTCTAAAAAGTTTTTATCTTCTACTGGATATTGTAATACAGCAAGGTATTCTCTAAATATTTTACTTCCCAATAAATCTTGAAGTTTTGAAAAACGAAAAGCTAAAACATCGAGTTTATCTACATCTTCTGATTTAAGATTTTCTAATGTTTTATTATCTAAAGGATAGAGTTTTTTTAAAGTATTCAGTACTGATGTTAATCTATCTATGTGCACCATAGCTTCAAGTAGATGTTGATCTAATTTTTTATACATGTCCATGTCTATTCCTGATTTTAGATTAACTTTACTTTAGTTTATCATTCTCTCACTTAATCTGAAGTATCTGTATTTACCCAAATCTTATGCTTTTAACCTTTTAAGTAAATGTTCTAGTTGTTGAATGTAGCTGTCACCATAAAGTGCCACATGTACAAGTAGTGGATAGATTTGATACAGAGGTACTTTAACATCATAGAAATCTTTACTTAAAGTATGCACTTCTTCGTAGTGTTCAAAGAAAGTTTTTCCAAAAGTGTCAAACATCAGTATGTAGGCTAAATCCATCTCTTTGTCCCCAAAAGAGAGTGCAGGATCTATCAGGATAGCACCATTCATATTAAATAGTATATTACCCTCCCATAGGTCTCCGTGTAAAAGTGATGGTCTGATTTCAGCCATGTCTATACGCTTATACATATCACGGCACAGAAGCGCTAATCTCTCTACCAACGCCTTATCAATGTAACCTTTGTCATAACATATACGTGCCATAGGCATGATGCGCATCTGCCCTAAAAAGAGTGTCCAGTTGTATTGGGTTTGTTCATTCTTTTGTGAAAATGGCCCTATGGTTGTGTCATAGTAATAGCCATACATTCTGGCATCATTACCCACAGTGTGTAAAGCAGAGAGTGTCTTTGCCGCTTCTATCTCTTGGGTACATTTGGCTTGTTTACTTGTCTCTATGTACTCCATAAGTAGATGTGTTGGAGTGACATCATAGACATGAGGTACAGCTATTTTATATTTATTAATATCTTTGAGCATATCGGCTTCTATTTGAAGCCTGTCTGAGGGTTCTGAGGTTTTTAGTGTGTATGAACTATGGGCAGTATCTACCTTATAAATATCCCCTATCTGCCCTTTTGTAAAGAGCTTAATGGCATCTACTTCTTCATGAAGTACATGAGAAAGTTGCGTTTTGAGTTGCTCCATTTAACCGATATCCAACCCATCCCAAAACTCATCATAATCCAAGTTCGTCATAGAGGCATCTTTTTCTATGCCTTTTTCTATGAGCTTCTTTTGTTCATTTTCAAAGTATTGTTCAAGTGCCTCTTCTATGATGACATTGACATCTTTTTTAAGTATCTCAGAAAAACCTAAAAGGTCATCTATGGTGCTTTGTTTGAAGTTTATGTTGATTGTATCTTTCATGCTATTATTTTAATTTACTTAAAATGTGTGAGACTATTCTGTACCCATGGTTCAGTGCGATAGCAATGCTTCCACCAGAAGCAAAAGCGATGTCACCTGCAAGGTAAAGTCCTTTGACTTCGCTCTCGTAGTTCTCATCAAATAGTGGTTCTCCTCGTTCATCGAGCGTAAATCCACAGGCTTTCAAAAAGTCTTTAGGTGTTGTGCCACCTATGGCATAGACTATCCTGTCATACACTTCATATGTGCCATCTGCATAGTTTACCTGTATCTGCCCCTCTAGACTCTCTACATTGTCTATGTCAATGCCCAGTTTCAATGCCACTCTATCATCTTCAACATACTGGTAGATCATCTCTTGGTTGGTAGGGTTGGGTCTTGTGAGGTCATTACGTCTGTAAGTAAGCGTCACTTCATTGGTGTCACTAAGGTCACAGGCATACTCCACAGCAGAGTCTCCACCACCTACGACCAGTACATTCTCACCATTGCCACATTTATCGAGGTTATAGCCTACTAGTGAACGTAGCGATGGGGGTATCTTATAGCTTGGTTTGTTAGGTTTTCCCATACGCCCTATCGAGACAATGACATGATGACTTTTGTAAGTACCACAACTACTCTCTACAGTAAAAATATTGTCTTCTTTTACTACTTTTTGTACTTCACAGTTAAATTTACTGTCTATAGATTCATCATCTAACAGTTGGTCAAAATAGTTAAGCGTACTCTCTTTGGTACCATCTTCAAAGCCTACATTTCCTTCTAGCTCTACCGCTTGACCCTGCCAGTCTTTGTCTACACGCTTTTTATCTTTATAGAACTTGCGAATGGTATGCGAATGGTTCTCTGTTTTTTCAATGAGCAGTACTTTTTCAAGCCCAAGCTCTTTTGCTTCAACCACAGCCCCAATCCCACCAGGACCACCACCAACAATGATTAAGTCATAAACAGTTTGCATACCCTATCCTTTATTTATTACTATTATTGTAGCACTTTTTTATTATGAGTGTTAAAGATTTATCTACGGGAGAGAGATTAAGAACTACCGTGAAACATTTTGTGCTGTGCCGTGGAGAAGATGGATAGTTAGTCTTTATGAAATATGCTATAATAAAATCATCACAAAGGAGAAACCATGAGTATTAACGATATTATAGATGAAGCACTCACTCTCAAACCTAAAGATAAATACATAGTCATAGACACACTTATGTCTAGCCTTTCTAAAGAAAAGTTAGATTTATCCCGTTTTGAAGACGAAGTAAAAAAAGGCTTGAACTCCGAACTCAGCACCAAATCACATCAAGAGATTTTTAAAGATTTAAAATCCAAATATGCATAACATTCGCTATACCAAATTGGCTGAAAATTCCCGTAGGGTGGCGTTTTTAACCCACCATATAAGGCAATAAGAAAACAATCACACTTTCGCCGTAAGGGCTAAAAAGCTTTAAATATGTAGGGTGTTGTGCCCTCACAACACCAAAAAGTCTAAGGTTGATAAAAGTTCAAATTATTGGTGTTGTCATGGGACAACACCCTATAGAAGTAAAGTTTATTGTATAATCAAATTTGAAGTATGCGTTACCACGTGCAACGTGGTAACGAGAACAAGCTACTGAGATACTCCATTAATTTTAAATTGCAAATTTTCCATTTGTTTTTTTGATGTTTCCATTTGTTTTTTTAACATTTGATTTGATTTATTGGTCATTTTCTGTAAATTTTTAATCATTTCATCAGGATCATTTGTTCCCATAAATTTTCTAACTAATTTTCTTTCTTGATATTTATCATATGTAAGATATGAGGCGGATTCGCATACCAAGGGAATACCCTGCTTAAAAATTGATTGAGGTATTTAAGTCAACAAGACTAAGATACCCAATAACAATCAACTACTAAAGTTAAGGGGTAAAAATGTCATACAAACATCTAAGTCTTGAAGAGAGATATTATAACCAAATTTCCCTACTCCCCAAACAAATAAATCAAATCAGGAAATAAAACAATAATCAACAACGCCAATAACTGCAACCCTATAAATGGTATTACCCCTGTGTAAATGCTCCCCGTACTCACTTTATCTCCCGCTGCACCCTTTAAGTAGAACAAGGCAAAGCCAAAGGGTGGTGTGAGAAATGAGGCTTGTAGGTTCATGGCTATGAGTATGGCAAACCAGATAGGGTCTATGTGGAAACTTGCGATGATAGGCACTAAGATAGGTACAACCACAAAGGCTATCTCGATGAAGTCTATGAAGAAGCCTAGCAAGAAAATGACGAGCATCGCTATGAGAATGAATGTCCATTTATCTCCTATATCTCCTGTAAAGAATTGCAGAGCCATGTCTCCCCCACCTAGTTCGTTAAATACCAGTGAAAATGCCGTAGCTCCGATGAGTATCATAAATATCATCGCGGTGAGTTTGACTGTCTCTATGCTCGCGTAGCGTAACATTTCGTAAGAAAATGTACGTTTGCCTACAGCCAATGCCACAGCACCCAATACACCAATGGCAGCCGACTCAGAAGGAGAGGCAATTCCAGCGAAGATAGAGCCTAATACAACTGCTATGAGAAGCAAAGGAGGGATAATCTCTTTGATTGCCTCTTTTAGTACTGCACCATATGGTTCATCTGAGACAATGGCTGGGGCAATGTCCTTCTTGAAATAGGAAATCACTAAGATGTAGATGATATAAAGTATGATAAGGAGTAATCCAGGTACCACCGCCGCACGGAACAAGTCTCCCACAGAGAGGTGCATTTGGTCACCAAGGATGATGAGGACGATGGACGGAGGTATAAGCTGTCCTAGCGTGCCAGAAGCTGCTATGCTCCCAGACGCTAAGGCAGGAGAGTAACCATGTTTTAACATGAGTGGCAAGGCGATGAGACTCATCATCACCACCGATGCACCAACTATGCCCGTACTCGCTGCCAGTATAGCCCCCACGAGTACCACAGAGATAGCGAGTCCGCCACGTACAGAGCCAAAAAGTTTGCCCATGCTCAACAGTAAACCCTCTGCCATCTTAGACTTTTCGAGTATGAGCCCCATGAAGATGAAAAGTGGTACAGCCATAAGCGTGACATTCCCCATGATGCCATAGGTTCTGTAAGGAAGCATCTCTAACACCCCTAGCCCAACTTCATCAGAGATGAGTGCAAAAAACAGAGCCACTCCAGCAAACACAAAGGCAACTTGGAAGCCAGTCATAAGCAGTATCAATGCCATACCAAACATCAGAAGCACAGGGTCAAACCAAAATGCCATACGGTTGTACCATGCGATGTACACAAGGGTAGCCACAAGAGCTACTCCTACGAGGGTTTTGATGAGTGCAATCTTATTTTCTAACCTATGATACGCCTTTAATACCTCAGAGAGTGCTTGAAGTATAAGTAGTACAAACGCTACCACAAGCATAGCTTTTATCATCCAACGCTCTGTCAGTCCCCCTGGGTCTGATGATACTTCATGTTGTAAGTAGGACTGCAGAGTCATATCGAAAGCATCATTCAAAAAGAGTAGTGAAAAAGGCATCACAAGTAAAAGCATTGAGAGTATCTGCACAATGCATCGCGTATCAGGATAGTAACGCTCAAAGAAGATGTCCACACGCACATGCTTGTCATGCTTCAAAGCATACGTAAGCCCCAACAAAAACACCACATCAAACAGATGCCATTCTACTTCTTGCAGTGCTATGGAGCCTGCCGAAAACAAGTAACGCATTGTAGCATCATAAACGACTAAAAGAGAGAGGATGATTACAAGTATGGCAGCTAGGTAGCCTGCGTATTTACTGATGCGGTCTAGGTAGTAGGAGAATTGTGTGTTCATTATATTCTTTTTATACAATTATAACTCAGAAGTCCCCAATAACGAAATAGAAAAATAACCAAACAAGAGGAAGTAGCGTATAATACAGTAAAAGAAGAACGAAAGAGTCACTTTTTGTTATCACCCATCAGGTGACACTTTCGTCCAAGGATAAAAGTA
>JALUYL010000041.1 GCA_027012955.1 Sulfurovum sp. | reverse complement strand
TTTTACAATAACTATCTTCTATTTTAACTATCTTTTTTATTCTCTTAATCACTAATCACAAACATATCGCTTTCATTTATTTTATTAGTTACTTTAGTGCAATAGCTAGCTTATTCTCTTTTTACAAATTCTTTTTACTTTCCTTATCTGAAATATATGCGGATTGTTGGGTACACACGAGAGGTACTCCTATGGAGTTCTGTTTTTTATCAGAATTTTAGACATTTGCTAATAGGTGTATATATGTAGGAATATCCCCTTCTGGGTGCCCGTGTAATGATTAATTTTTCATTGATGGTTTATTATGTTTTGTTAATGTTTGGAGGTTATACTATGGGTACAAAAGGCAGTTAACCTGAGTAGCTTCTTATTTACTCCTTGTCCAAATTTGTAAATTTCCCTTGTTTTTATACTCAGGTTTGCCTTTTTGTTTTCTTCTCATTATAACTCTCATAACTTCATATTAAATAACATTGTTTATTGTTAATTATTGGTTAATTTAAGTCTAAACTTAGAGTAACTTGCTTAAACTATAGATTACATGTTTTGGACAGACATACAAAAAAGGAGTAAACATGAAAAAAATTATATCTGCATCGCTTGTCACAATGATGGCAATTACAGGTGCGAATGCAATCTCAAACTCGGAACTTGCTGCAAAATTGAATGACCTTGAGTCAGAATTGGCAAAGATAAAGAAAAAGCTTAAAAAGCAAAATAAAAAAATAAACAAAGTAAAAGCACATGATTCTGGAGATAACATCAAATGGGGTGTTGATTTAAGAACGGGACTTGATAACATTAACTATAGCATGGCTGATGGAAGTAAGCAAGGTAAAAATGATTTACTTTCTATGAGACTTTGGTTGAACATGGCATATGCGCCAGACAGTAACAATGTCTTTAAAGGTCAACTTTCTATGAATAAAGCATTTGGTGCAAACTTTGCTACACCAGGAGTGTTTAACTACTTTGACTGGACTACAAATGAAGCTTTAAATGATAATGCTTTGAGAGTAAGACAGGCATATTGGCTCTACTTGGGTGAAAGTGCATTTGGTTTAGATATGCCTTGGACATTCTCTTTGGGTCGTAGACCATCTACAGGTGGATTCTTGTCGAATCTTAGAGAAGATGATACTGCACAGTCTCCACTGGGACATGTTATCAATGTTGAGTTTGATGGGCTTAGTTCTAAGCTTGACTTGTCAAATATTACTGGTGTGCCAGGTATGAGTATTAAAGTTTGTATGGGGCAAGGGTCAACGAATGCCTATCCTTTAATTGGTTCATCATCAGGTACTCCAAATGCAAATAATGTAAATGGTGTTAAAGATATTAGATTAGCAGGGTTTATTTTTGAACCATACAATGATGGGCAATATATCGTTAAGGCATCATGGTATAGAGGTTTTGATGTACCTGATGCAGATATAAATGCTACTGGAAGTGTATTGACTCCTTTAAAAACTGTTGGAGATATGGATGGTGCTGCACTGTCTGTACTTGTTGATGGATTGACAGATGAAGGATATTTTGCTGATGCCAAAATATTTGGTTCGTTTGCATGGACAAAATCTCACCCTAATGGAACTACGGTGAGTGTTCCCGATGGAGCTGGAGGTATTATAAATGTTCCAGGCATGTTGGGTAGTTCTAATAGTGAAACAGGTACTTCATATTGGTTTGGGGCACAACTTCCTGTCACCGAAGATGGTGTCTTTGGTATAGAATATAACCATGGCTCACAATACTGGAGACCATTTACTTATGCGGAAGACACTATGGCAGGGTCTAAACTTGCCGTACGTGGTGATGCATTTGAAGTTTACTTTACGTATCAGTTAACAGATGCTCTATCCGCACAAGCTAGATATACTGTAATGAACTATGACTATACAGGAAGTAATGGTTTCTTTGGTGGTTCAACAGGGGGTTCCCAGAAAATTTCTGATCTTAAAGCTGCTGCAGTAGCTGGAAATGCACAGGCAAAAGCGGCATTACCATTTATCGTCGAAAAAGCACAAGATGCTAGATTTTACATTAGATATAGATTCTAAAATGATTTAACAAAGAGTTTTCTCTTTGTTATGTTTCCTCATTCTTTCACATTTAATTCATTTTTATATTCAAACTATGTTATGTTGATACATTCAAAAAATTTGGGATATACTAATGTATGGTTCAGACAACATTTACTAAAGGACTACCATGAAACTATTGACTAAAAGTTTGATACTTACTTTGTTGGTATCGACAGGACTTATGGCAACGGGTGCACATAATGTGCAAATCTTAACTGTTAACAATGCAGATGGGAAAATAACTCCTAAAACCATAGAAGCTACTTTTGAAAAAGCAGGTTTTTTCATCAATGATAATAGAGATATGACAGCACCGTTTATAAAAAACTTTAAGACGACGGACTTTGCTGTGTATAACTTGTTTACCATCTTTAAAAAAGATGCAGTACTTGCTTTAGCTAAGAAGTATCCGAACATTGGACTGTTTACACCTATGAGTATGTCTATCTATACACGTAAAGGCAGTAAGACTATATCTGTGTCTAACTTGTCTGTGCCTGCGATGGCTGCGATCATGGGGATACCTGAAAATGATGCTGACTTGGTAGCGTATGGTAAGTTGGTACAAGATACACTTAAAAAAGCATTGCCAAATGCTAAAGTAGAGACTGTGGCTTACGCTATGAAAAAGCCTGCGGGGGCACTTGTATCAAGAGCTACCTTGACTATGGCAAAAGATGTAGACTGGGAAGACGTTAAAGATGACTTCGAGATGAACTTTGAGGGTGAGCTTCCAGGGAATGACTTTATCATGGCAGGGTTCAATGACTTGAACTATGACTTTGAAGAGTCAAAGTATGAGGCATTTAATTTTTATGATGTGTACTCTATTTGTAACATCTCTGTGATTTATACCGTTTCTAAAAGACACCCTGAAGCAGGGGCATTTGCGCCATGTTCACTTTATATGTATAACAAAAAAGGAACAAACACTATAGAAATGGCATTTCCTTCAGTCTATAACTGGATAGCTTCTTTGGCGATAGAAGACAAAGCTTCCCAAGAAGTGTTGATAACAGCACAGGTTAAAATGGAATTGATTCTTGAAAAATTGACTAAGAAATAGTCAGACTCTGTGGGTGCTATGCCCACAGTTTTTTGTGTATTTTAGAGCTTAGCCTACCAAATAAATAATATCTTCTTTTTTTATTTCCCCTTCTTTTACTACTTTTGCAAATATCCCTCTGTCATTTTTAAGTAATGTAGGTAACTGAGCATCTATGTTTGAAAGATGGTCACAAAGTGTACAGTTTTGACTTATCTCAATTTCTGCGGTACCGATATGTAATTTTGTGCCTGTAGGGAGATGGTAAGGGTTGTAGTCTATGAGTAAGTTTTCCCCTAAAGACGCGTAAGGCATGGTGATGTCGTGTTGCTTGGCTAAGTCATAACTGCTTAAAGAAGTGATGAGAACTGAGCGTTCTATGGCTTTGTCATAGAACTTATCTTCTCTAATACCTTTACTATCTAATAAAATGGTGTTTTTTTCTACTCTTTGGCTATTTCCCTTGATGGAAATAAAGATGGAAAGTACTTTACCTATAGATTTTCTTGACATAGTTTCTCCTTACATGACGTATATAAAGGTGATTTTAACATAATTGCCGTTAAATAATGCTATATAAATATATGTATAACTTATGTATATTATATATTTTATTTATATAAATGGTGTATTATGGTTACAATACATTGATAAATATATAGGCAATCTTATGTAAATGATAACTTTTATTCTTTTTTTAATTTATTTTAACTATAATCTAGCACATGACTTTCCTAAGGTATAGCCCTTAGTCATTTTAAAATTAACCAAGGAGGACAAATGAATAAGATAGATAATGTATCTGAAAAAGAACTTGAAATTATCTCTGAAGTAACAGAGCAAGCATCAAGAAGAGACTTTTTTAAGAAAACAGCAGCTTATTCTATGAGCGCATTAGCTGCAGCAAGTGTTGTTGCACCTGTCTCAGTGAATGCCAATGAGCATATTGAAGCAAATGCAGAGGATGATCCAAACATCATGGAAGAGAAACCATGGAGTCTCAAGTTTGGTGATGACGTTACCGTAAACAAATATGGACAACCTTCTCCTTACGAGCACAATGTAACCAGAAGAACGACACCTATTCTTTCTTCTGGTAACTTTAGAGCATCTATTGCAGTTACACCTATACAAGATTTGAATGGTATTATCGTGCCAAATGGTCTTTTCTTTAACAGACACCATGGTGGAACACCAACGATTAACCCTAATGAGCATAGACTTATGATTCATGGTCTTGTTGAGAAGCCTATCGTTTTAACGATGGAGCAACTTAAAAGATATCCTAATGTAAGTAGAATCCACTTCCTTGAATGTCCAGCAAATGGTGGACCAGAGTGGAGAGGACCACAGTTTAACTCTATCCAATTTGCTAAAGGCTTTATGTCTTGTGCTGAGTGGACTGGTGTGTACATCAAAGATATTCTTAAAGATCTTGGTCTTAAGCCAGAAGCACGATGGATGCTAGCTGAAGGTATCGATGACTCTCACATGGGTAGAACTATCCCTGTAGATAAAGTACTTGATGATGCTATGATTGTTTGGGGACAAAATGGTGAAGCATTACGTCCTGAGCAAGGGTACCCTATCAGAGTTGTTGTCCCAGGTTGGGAAGCAAACTTATGTGTTAAATGGTTGGCGAGACTAGAATTCGCATCTGAGCCTTTCTATGCTAAAGAAGAAACTTCTAAATATACAGCACTTAAATATACAGGTAAAGCGATACAGCACTTCTATGCCAACGAAGTAAACTCTGTTATCACGTCTCCCTGTCCTGAGAAACCATGGACTGACCTTAAAAAAGGTGACATGATAGAAATCGAAGGACTTGCATGGTCGGGTATGGGAACTATCTCAACAGTAGATGTTTCACTTGATGGTGGTAAAAACTGGAAACAGGCATCACTTAAAGGTTTAGTACTAGAAAAAGCTTGGACTAGATTTAGCATTATGCATGAATATACTGGTGCACCTCTTTTACTTTCTTCACGTGCTAGTGATGATGCAGGACATATTCAGCCAACAGTTAAAAACGAAAGAGCTGCTGTAGGTATCGAAGGTGTTTACCATAGAAATGGTATTCACACATGGGCAGTAGATGCAAAAGGAGTGGTTACAAATGTACAAATCTTATCATAAAAAATTAGTTGCAAGTACACTACTTGCATCGGTTGTATTTTTAGGAACAGCTTGTAATGCGTCTAATGATACAAAAAAGGTAGCAAAGAGTGAAGTAAAAGCAGTCGCAGTAAAAATGGATACGACAGGTTTCGATAAAAGAGTTGTCGATGCGGTAGGTCCAGCGAATGCTTTGGTTTCTGACACGGTTAAAAAAACATATGGATACAATGGTAAACTTGTTATTGATGGTGGAGTAACATATCCAATCGTTAATGGTAAGACAGGTGCTTATTATGTAGACCCTGAAGCACACACAACAGCATTTAACAAAGGTAAAACAGCCACTGCAAATGAGCAAAAAGCTTGGGATATCGATGTAATGCCAGATGGTACAGGTCTTCCTGAAGGTTCAGGTTCTGTAGAAGAGGGTGATGATCTTTACGAAGAAAAGTGTCAGCAATGTCACGGTGACTTTGGTGCAGGTAATGGTCTTTACCCTAAATTGACAATGGGTAATGCTTATGAAGAGCAAAAAACATTGAAAAATCAACGTACACATCCAGATGATGATGGTCCAAAACGTGCCTTTGGTTCTTACTGGCCATATGCAAGTACACTTTGGTGGTACATTAAAACAGGTATGCCTCACCAAGCACCAATGTCTTTAACTACAGATGAAGTGTATGCACTTTCTGCATATATCATGAGTATCAATGAATTGACTATTGATGGTGAAGAGTTGGATGATGAGTATGTACTTGATAGAAAAAAATTCTTAAAGCTTGTGATGCCAAATGTTGATGGTTTTGAACCAAAAATAAATGGTCCAAAAGGCGAAGACAATGCACGTGAGTACTTTAACAATCCACTCAACTATGGTAATGGTGTGAGATGTATGAAAGATTGTTTTGAAGGCGCTCCTGTAGTTCAAAAAATAAAACATGCAATCTCTGATTTTACCCCATCTTTAAATTCTGCTAAAACACTTCCTAAAGTGAAAGCAGATGTGAAGCCAGCAGGGCCAGGTAAAGCGGACTATGAAGCAGCATGTGCTGTATGTCATGCGACAGATGCTATGGGTGCCCCAGCAGTTGGAAACAAAAAAGCATGGGCAGCTACGCTTAAAAAAGGTATAGATAAAGTATACGATAATGCAATCAATGGGGTAAACGGTATGCCTCCAAGAGGTGGATCTAGCTACGATGATGCAAAAA
The DNA here is from genome assembly GCA_027012955.1 of Sulfurovum sp. GTDB lineage: Bacteria > Campylobacterota > Campylobacteria > Campylobacterales > Sulfurovaceae > Sulfurovum. Next base: position 7,010 of record JALUYL010000041.1, on the reverse strand, counting down.
TGAAGCAAGTGATTGATTATATGGTGGGTGCAAGTAAATAAGCTTGTATTATCACAATTATTACACAATTAGAAAATACAATAAGGGATAAAGTCATCAAGGCTTTGAACCCTATGTTAAATAGAAAGGAAATTAAATGAAAAAAAGTATGTTAAGTCTTGTAGCAGTAGCTGCAATGGCAGTAAGTTTGAATGCAACAGATTACAGAGCAGATAAGCCAGATGCATGGACAGCAAAAACTGTACCAACATCAATCAAAGCACTTTACGGAGAGGTTACACCAGCAGAGGGTGATATCACTTTAAAAGCGCCAAAAGTTGCAAGTAACGGTGGAGCAATCCCAGTTTCTGTTAAAACAACCATCCCTGCAAAATCAATAGCAGTTTTCCAAGATGTGAATCCAGAATCAGCAGTAGCAGTATTTGCTGTACCTGAAGGTGCAAAAGCAGCATTTTCTATGAAAATAAAAATGAAAAAGTCTGGTACAATTACAGCAATCGTTGAAGGTAAAGATGGTAAATTTTACTCAACTAAACTTTCATTAGAAGTTGCACTTGGTGGATGTGAAGGTTAATCCCTCATCCCATAATCATTGTTAGATAAATAAATATATTAAAGGAAATTAAATGAAAAAATTAATGTTAGCACTTGTAAGTATCGCACTTATGGCAACAGCTAGTATGGCAGATGCACCAGCAGCAACTCAAGTTAAAATGAAAATTAAAGCAAAAGAAAAAGCTGGTATTGTAAAAGCAAAAGTAGGAATCTCTCACGATATGCTTACATACGATCAAGCAAAGAAAAAAGGTAAAGTTGCAAACTTTATTACTCACATTACTGCAACTGCAGGTGGAAAAGTAGTTTATGATGCATCTACAAGCCAGTTCCTTTCTAAAAACCCATTGATTAAATTTCAATTTGCAGGTAAAAAAGGTGACGAACTTAAAATCACATATACGCAACTTAAGGGTGAAACATTCTTTGACTCTAAGAAAATAAAATAAGACTTTAGTCGTTTGATTTTGCTATACTGCTTTGGCAGTGTAGCAAGTGTTTATTATATATAAGTATCTATTGGGGTATTTGTTTATGATTTAGCTTAGGCTAAACCAGTGTGTTACTTCTCTATGAAGCGTTGCTTCTTTTCTTCTCTTGAAATGTGCATTTAAATCGAATGTTGTTTTCCCATACTCTTCTTTATACTCTTTGATAAATTTGGTATAGATACTCTCTTTCATTGCAGTGATTTCGTAGGTTACTTTATGGTATGTATGTCCAGAATCTTCTATGGTTTCACGTGAGAGTTCATTGAGGTTGATGCTTCCGTATCTATCTTGAGGTTCTCTTGTCATATTCATCTCTGTATAGGCTCTCATAGAAGCGAAAATATGCTCTATTTGAGGTAGAGGGATATCTGAGGCTTCTATCTTTGTTGCAGAGGCTTGTGTATATCCCCATGAGCCATCTACGGGTAAGTCTGAATCAAAAGCGGACTTTATTATTTCTTTTAAATCATCATCTGAAGAGAGTGGAGGGAAGTGGGGCATGTCTTAGAGTCCTGCTTCTTTGATGGCTTCTGTTCTTGCATGTGCCATAAGTGGTTCAAAGACAAGCTTAAGTGAGCCGTTACTCATGATATCGTCCAATGCATAAAGTGTAAGACCTATGCGGTGGTCTGTGAGTCTGTTTTGAGGGTAGTTGTAAGTACGTATCTTTTCTGAGCGTGACCCTGAACCGACTTGCAGCTTTCTTTGGCTGGCAGATTCATCTAGGCTTGCTTGTAACATATGTTCATACACTCTTGCTTTGAGTACTTTCATGGCTTTTGCTTTGTTCTTGTGTTGTGATTTTTCGTCTTGTATGGCTGCAACGATACCAGTGGGGAGGTGTGTTAAGCGTACCGCAGAGTCTGTAGTGTTAACTGACTGCCCACCACAACCACTTGAGCGGTAGGTGTCCATTTTGATTTCATTTGGTTTAATGTCGACTTCTACATCATCTACTTCTGGGATAACCGCTACAGTGATGGCGGAAGTATGTACCCGTCCTTGTGTCTCAGTATCTGGGACACGTTGTACACGGTGTATACCACCTTCATATTTGAGCTCGGCATAGACATTCTCTCCAGATATTTGGGCAATTATCTCTTTAAATCCACCAGCTGTTCCATCACTGGAACTCATAATCTCTATTTTCCAGTTTGCTTGTTCTGCATAGCGGGAGTACATACGAAAGACGTCAGCCACAAAAAGTGCTGCCTCATCTCCTCCTGCACCAGCTCTAAGCTCAAGAATAATGTTTTTGTCATCATTTTTGTCTTTAGGAAGCATGAGAATTTTTATCTCTGCTTCTAGTTTCGGTAGCATAGGTTCTAGTTCAGAAAGTTCTTCTTTTGCCAAATCTCCCAGTTCCTCGTCACCTAGAAGTTCTTTATTCTCTTCTATCGCTTCAGCAGTTTGGATATAAATATGCGCCTGTTCGACCAATTCGTTGAGTCCAGACTGTTCTTTGCTTAGTTCTGTCATGCGTGTGATATCTGAAGCAATGTCGGGTGAGCTTAGAAGTTTAGTGATTTCATTGTGTCTGTCTATAAAAGGTTGTAGTTTTTCTTTGAACATAGGATGACTTTATATTGGATTGTTTTGGGTAATTAGATTGTAGCAGGAAAGCTAAAATTCGACAAGTCGAATGAGCCAACTGCTGAAGTTGTCACAGTGACAACGTAGTGATTTGGGCTTTGCCCAAATAGCGTTCTATGAGGAACTAAGCTTCTATTTTGTTTACCATTTTGTGAAGACGGCTTACTTTTCTAGCTGCAGTTGACTTCTTGATGAAACCTTTACTTACTAGTGCGTGGATGTTTTTGTTTGCAGTTGCAAATGCTGTAGTTGCTGCTACTTTATCTGATGCTTCTACTGCTTCATGTACACTTTTAACAATGTTTTTGATTCTTGTTCTGTAGTATCTGTTTCTTTCTGTTTTCTTAGCAGATACTAAGATACGTTTTTTAGCTGACTTGTTGTTTGCCATGGTGTTTCCTTTTGTAGGTTTATGTTGTTAGCACTCTGTATTAGAGTGAAAATAGTTCGCGAATAATATCTAAAAGAAGTTTAAAACTATATTAATAGCGCAGATAAGGAAATGCTTACGTGTGAAATAACGCGTATGTTAGTAATATTTAGTTAAAATTTAAGTAATATATTTTTCAGGGGATTTACATTGGAACTTTTTGGAACAGATGGGGTACGTGGTAAAGCAGGGAAGAAAGTCTCAGCATTTAATGCGATGCAATTGGCGATGGCAACAGGGATTTACTTTAAGCAGTTTGCAAAAACTAAAAAGATTTTAGTAGGAAAAGATACAAGACGTAGTGGTTATATGATAGAAAATGCTATAGTCTCAGGGCTTACAGCTGTAGGTTTTGACGTAATTCAAATAGGCCCTATGCCTACACCTGCTATCGCATTTTTAACAGAAAATATGCGTTGTGATGCAGGCATCATGATATCGGCTTCACATAATCCTTTTTATGACAATGGCATTAAATTTTTTGATGCAGAGGGAAACAAGCTAAACCGTGACAAAGAGCTAGAGATAGAGTCCATCTTTAAAGATGAAAAACGTATAGCAAATGCTCAAGCTACAGACAAAGATATAGGAAAGTCTAAGCGTATTGATGATGTGATAGGACGTTACATTGTGCATATTAAAAATTCTTTCTCTAAAGATGTTACTTTGGCAGGGAAAAGAGTCGTGATAGACTGTGCCAATGGTGCAGGGTATATCGTGGGTCCTACGATACTGCAAGAGTTAGGGGCAGATGTTGTGGTTATTGGTGATAAGCCAAACGGCTTTAACATTAACGAAGGGTGTGGTGCGATGCACCCTGAAAATCTTGCGAAAGTGGTACTTGAGTCTCGTGCAGATGTGGGGATAGCATTAGATGGTGATGCCGATAGATTGGTGATGGTAGATGAGAAAGGTGAGGTCATCGATGGAGATAAGCTCATGGCTGTGCTTGCCGTACACTTAAAGAACCAAGGCACACTTAAAGGTGATGGTATGGTGGCTACGGTGATGAGTAACCAAGGGCTAGATGAGTATTTGGCTTCACAAGACCTACACCTTTATCGTGCAGCAGTGGGCGATAAGAATGTAGTGGAATTGATGCAAAATAACGGCATAAACTTTGGTGGTGAGCAGAGTGGTCATGTGGTGTTTTCTGATTATGCAAAGACAGGAGATGGCATCTCTTCAGCATTACAGGCATTGGCATATTTGGTTTCTACGGGGAAGGCAGCAAGTGAAGTGTTTAACCCTTACGAGTCATACCCTCAACTGTTGGTCAATTTATTGGTTGATGAAAAGCGTGACTTTGCAACGATAGAAGGTTTAGATGCACTCAAGGGTGAGATTGAAGCTTTGAGTATGAGACATCTGTTTAGATACTCAGGTACGGAAAATAAAATTAGACTTTTGCTTGAGGGAAAAGATGACGAAGCACTTGAGAGTATGATGGAAAGATGTAAAGTATTTTTCAAGAGTGCGTTAGCTTAATGCGTATTTTTTCTATTTTCTTTTTAGTGCTTTTGGGTACGTTCATCATCGATCAAAACATTAAGACCTTGTTTGTGGATGGGTACTATAGGGCAGGAGATTGTATTGACTTGGTGTTGCACTATAACAAGGGTGTGGCATTTTCGATGTTTGTTTTTTTAGGCCCTTACTTAAAATGGATACAGGCACTTTTTGTTGTGGGCATTTTGTTTGTCATTTTTAAAGAAGGGTATCTTAAGCGCTATGCTTTTCCTGCGGGCTTACTCATAGGTGGCGCACTGGGCAATGTCTATGACAGATTTGTGCATGAAGGTGTGGTGGATTATGTGGCATGGCACTGTGGGTTCAACTGGGCAGTGTTTAACTTCGCAGACGTTGCCATAGATGTGGCAGTGGTGTGGATAGTGATATTGTTGTACTTTTTCCCTGAAGTATCTGAAGAGAAATGAAACAGTTTTTTGTTTACTGCTGTCTGATAGTGCTTGTAAAAGCAGGGGTCAGTAGTGTAAACATCATGCCTCCGTTTGAAGAAAATCCTTTTATGTCCATTCGCATGCTTGACCAGAAAAAACTTTCATTTGAAAAGATAGATGGACTCTCTTTCTCAGAGATATCTGATGTAACGTATGATGCAAAAACAGAGACTTTATACTTAGTGAGTGATGAAGGGTTTTTGTATGGCTTTAATGCACACTTTTCTAATACCATAGATATGCTCATCCCTGTATCGGCAGTGACATTAAAGAAAAAGAACGGCAAACGTTTTAAAAAATGGAAACGCGACAGTGAAGGGATGACACTAGATGGTAAAAGACGGCTACTTGTCTCTTTTGAAGGCAGAGCCAAGATAGCATGGTTTCATAAAAACACTCAAAAAGCAGGCAATCTTATACGTAAGTACCCTTTGCCAACGCTGATTAAAGAGACAAAAAACTACCGAAGTAAAAACAAATCGTTAGAGGCTTTGGCGTGGCATAAAAAGTATGGCATCCTGACAGCAACAGAGTGGCCTTTAAAAAGAGACAATAAAAAGAAACATACCATCTATGCGTTGTCTGGAAAGCAGTGGTCTTTTAAAGCTGAACCTGAAGGCAATAGTGCAGTTGTTGCCATGGAAGTGATGGATGATGGCAATATACTGGTGCTTGAGCGCTCGTATACGGGGTTGCTGCATCCTTTTGTAGTGACTTTGAAAAAAGTATTTTTAAACCAATGCAGTAAGGGCAAAAACATGTGTAAAACCAAAGTGCTTGCCAAAATGAATAACCATGCAGGTTGGGAGATAGACAATTTTGAGGGTTTGGCAAAAGTAGGAAATCACCGTTATGTCGTCGTGAGTGATGACAATAAAAACTTTTTTCAGCGTACCTTGTTACTTTATTTTGAGGTGTTAGGTGAGTAAGTTGAAAGAGAAAACAGGGTACTTTCTTCTTGCACTTCTTTTGTTAGGGATGATAGTCTTTGGTTCAAAAGCATATACCCATGCCATAGCATTTGAAAAGGCTACGACAGAACTTGTGACACATCAAGGGGCAAAAGAACAGGCACAGTTGAGTTTAGAGACGTTTGCAAAAAGCATCTTGGGTGGACTGGTCAACAGTGAACGTAATGATGTGATAGTAAACCTGAAAGAAAAACAGCATTTCGCCATGCAAGAAGCACAACGTTACACCCGTTACACGATGTACTTGCTTGGTACTTTGATGCTTTCATATTTTTATGTTCCTTTACGGATATTTACTTTGTTTGGTGCCTTGGCTACATTGGTGAGTCTCGTTTTGGGGCTTGTCACGCCTATCTTGATGGTGACTATACATAAAGAGGTGGAGTATGTAGGCGACATCGTGCTTTCCTTTGAGTCTAAAGGCATCATAGGTTCCATAGAGAAACTCTTTTCCAATGGAGATGTTGTTGTGGCATTGGTTATTTTGATTTTTTCAGTCATCGTGCCTGTGCTAAAAGTACTTTCGTTGCTTTTTGTTTCTGTCTTTATGCAGTTTGATTTTGCACATACAGTGATTAGGTTTTTTAAACTCATCGGAAAGTGGTCGATGGTCGATGTATTTGTGGTAGCCGTTTTTCTTGTCTATCTCACGGCCAACAAAGCAGAAGTAAGCCGCGCAGAAGTTGAGGTAGGACTCTACTTCTTTTTGGGGTATGTGATTGTGTCTATGATTTTGTCGTTAAGTGCCGATAAGATGTTGAGGGAAGCAAATAGCGTTAAAACGCTTTTAGGGTAAAATAAAAATACAGGTAGTTTGAATGTTTCAAAAATAGTTACTTAAAAAAGGAAGTATTATGCCTCTAAATTCACCACAGATAAACTACAAATGTTACCAAAGAAGACACATAGCTAAATATCTGTCTATTATCTAGTTTAAATTTTGATTTCATCCATATGTTTAGTTAGAATTATAACTAAACATAAACTTAAGGGATTAAAATTAGAAATA
>JALUYL010000040.1 GCA_027012955.1 Sulfurovum sp. | reverse complement strand
ATACTTTTATCCTTGGACGAAAGTGTCACCTAATGGGTGATAACAGAAAGTGACTCTTTCGTTCTTCTTTTATCCTATTATACGGTACTTCCTCTTGGTGGCTTATTTTTCTATTTCGTTATTGGGGGAGTGTAATAGATTTGACAAATCACTAAAAAAACACTACACTTTCACAAACAAAATAAAAGGAGAGCATCATGCAAGCATTTTCATACACTACACAAATCACTCAAAGATTTTCTGCTCTCCTTCTCTCTTTTCTTCTGCTTGGCCTCTAAGCACTTACCTTAAATTTTATAGATTCCTTGATTGGATGACCAGCTAAGATTGGCTGTGTATGCGATATATTTGTAGGGTGTTGTACCATTACAACACCTTTTACTTTAGATACAAAATATATTTTCATATTGGATTATTGGTGCGGTGGTAACCGCACCCTTACGTAAAAAGAGAAATAATGAAAAAAATAAATGAAACTAATAATTGGAACCCAAATACCTACAACAAACACACTGCCTTTGTCTCGCAGTTAGCATTGCCTGTGGTAAATTTACTTGACCCTAAAGAGGGAGAGAAAATCTTAGATGTAGGCTGTGGTGAAGGAACTTTGGCTGTAGAGATAGAGCGAAGAGGTGCAAAAGTTATTGGTGTAGATATGAGTGCTGAAATGATAGAACAGTGTAAAGCCAAAGGCATAGAATCCTATGTCGGTTCAGTGACTGACTTACCATATAATGAAGAGTTTAACTCTGTCTTTTCTAATGCCACATTGCATTGGGTAAAAGATGCAAGAGCTGCTGTGCAAAACATAGCCAAATCACTTAAAATTGGTGGGCGTTTTGTGTGCGAATTTGGAGGTGAGGGCAATGCCTATCATTTAGTATCTGCCATGGAGGAGGTGTTTGATAAGAATCCAGAGTTTGGAAAGTTTGATAATCCTTGGTATTTCCCAAGCGTGAAAGAGTACACAACACTTTTGGAAGCTGAAGGGTTTAGTGTCGAGTATATGGAGATTACCCCTAGACCTACACCGATGGATGATGTTAGCTATTGGCTTGATATATTTGCCAATGGGATGACTAAAAACTTAACAAGTGAACAGTCACGAGTTTTTAAAGCAGAATGTCGAGAGATATTGAAAGAGACTATTTATAGTGAAGAAGAGGGCTGGATGTTGGACTATAAACGGTTGAGGGGTAGGGCAGTGAAAATATAGTATAATCTCTTAGCTCGCTTGTATCCGTTTTGAGGTTGTTCAAGAACCTACGGAAGTGTAGAGTTTACTCCCCCAAAAGTACGGTTTTTGGAGCTAAAAAAAGGCTGAATAAAAAATATTTGTACTCTTAAATTTTTAAATATATATTTGTATCTGTTTTATGTGTCTTGATGCATGCACGCTCTACGTGGGCGTACATCGCTTAAACAATTCTTAACATCATTTTAGCTATAATCCACCCCATTTAGAGACACTATATGATGTTTCGTATTATTATTTAAGGTTGGAATATGCAAGATTTATTTACTTCATTTAAGGACAACTGTGGATTTGGGCTTTTGGCTTCTATCGACAATACACCTTCACATAGAAATTTAGAAGATGCTGTTACTTCACTCTCTCGTATGATGCACAGAGGGGCAGTTGCTGCAGATGGAAAAACAGGAGATGGTGCAGGGTTACTTCTTTCATTGCCTAAATCATTTTTTGCTAAAGATGCTTCAGCACAGGGCATAGAACTTCCTGAAACATACGCAGTAGCGATGGTGTTTTCTAACAATGCTACAGATTTTGATGTTATCAATAAAGTGTGTGAGAACAATGGCTTGAATGTACTTTATACACGTACCGTACCTGTCGATACCAACGCACTTGGTGAGCAGGCACTTGCATCACTTCCAACCATGAAACAAGTGTTCGTTGCCCCTGCTAATGAAGATGCTACAAAGCGATTTGAAGCACTCGTCTATCTTTCACGTAAAGAGATAGAAGCAGAGCTTATGGAAGATGAGACTTTTTATATTCCTTCATTCTCAACTTCAGTGGTCTCATACAAAGGGCTTGTGATGCCTACGCACATTAAAGAGTTTTACAAGGATTTGGCAAACCCAGACTTTGAGATCTCTTTTTGTTTGTTCCACCAACGTTTTTCTACCAACACTCTGCCACAATGGAAACTTGCACAACCCTTTAGAATGATAGCGCACAATGGTGAGATAAACTCAGTCACAGCCAACCGTTTTAATGTGGCAGCCAAAATGGCAGCAGCAAAATCTGATGTCTTTACGGACGAAGAGATGAACAGACTTAAAAATGTCATTCAAAAAGGGATGTCTGACTCAGCGAGTTTAGATAACTTTATGGAGTTCTTACGTGTCAATGGTGTAGACTTCTTCAAGGCTGCACGTTCACTCATTCCTGCTCCATGGCATAATGCTCCACATATGGACTCTGACCTTAGAGCTTTTTATGAGTATGCAAGTACCTGTTTTGAGCCATGGGACGGACCAGCAGCTGTAAGTATGACCGATGGTCGTTACATTGGTTGTGTGATAGACAGAAATGGACTCAGACCTTCTAAATACATTAGAACGACAGATAATAGACTGCTTATCTCCTCTGAGTATGGGGTACTTGAAGTACCTGAAGATGAGATTGTTGAGCGTGGACGTTTGCAGTCTGGTGAGATGATGGGGATTGACCTTCAAGAAGGAAAAGTACTTAAAACATCGGATATTGATGACCATATTAAAGTAACACACCCTTATGACAAATGGCTAGGTAAAAACATGTCTTACCTCCAAGAGTTTGTACCAGACACTAAGGTGGAGTCTTGTGATACTGTGTATGGTGATATGCAGGCAAAACAACGTTACTTTAACTATACTACGGAAGTACTAAGAGAAATCATTAGACCTATGATAGCTGAAGGTAAAGAGACCACAGGTGCTATGGGTGATGATACACCAATTGCAGCTTTTTCAACCGAACAGCGTAACTTTACAGACTTCTTTAAACAGAAGTTCGCACAAGTGACCAACCCGCCAATAGACCCTATCCGTGAAAAAACAGTGATGAGTCTAAACACAGGGTTTGGTGCACAGCAAAATATCTTGTCAGATGATGAAGCACATGCAAAACGTCTTAAAACAGTTTTACCTGTGATGTCTGCACAAAAGTTCTGCCTACTTCAAGAGTTTGGTAACCCAGAGAATGAGAAGTATGACCCAAGCTATAAAGTAGGGAAATACGACACTACCTACACGACTGATCTCAAAGGAAGTCTTGATGCACTTATCGCTAATATCATTGTAGATGTAAGAGACAATGGCGTAAGAACTATCATCCTTGATGACAGAAGTTTAGATGAAAACACCAAAGCCATTCCTATGCTTATGGCAGTAGGACGTTTAAGTCAAGACTTGTTAGATGCAGATTTAAGACACTTAAGCAGTATTGTTGCAGCTACAGGTGAGGTTTTTGACCCACACTCAGCAGCTACGATGATAGGTTTTGGTGCAGCGGCTATCTTCCCATACCTTCTTTACTTTACTGTAGAAGAGTTGGAAAAAGAGAATGCTGAGACTACAGTAGAGATGCAAGCACTTCTCAAACGTTTTAGACGTGCAATGGGTGCAGGACTAATGAAAATTATGTCTAAGATGGGTATCTCAACTATCTCGTCATACAGAAACTCTAGACTCTTTGATGTGATAGGCTTGAGTTCTGAGATAGTCAATGACTGTTTTTCAGGAACTACAGGACTGCTTAATGGTCTAGGCTATGAAGACATTGATGTACGTCTAAACACTGCACATCAACGTGCCTTTACCACAGCCTTTGAAGGTAAGAAAAATAGTCTTTATAAAGGTGGATTCTACAAGTACAGACGTGGAGAGGAATTCCATGACTTCTCTCGTCCTACTATTTCAGCTATCCAAAAAGCGGCAGAGTCTGGAAAAGCAGAAGATTATGCAGAAGTTAAAAAACTTGTTAATGAACGTGATAAAAAGTTTATCCGTGATTTCTATCAGCTTAAAAGTGACAGAGAACCTATCAGTATTGATGAAGTAGAACCATTAAGTGCTATCTTTAAGCGTTTCTCAACTGCTGCGATGTCTATGGGGTCTATTTCACAAGAAGCACATGAAACATTGGCAGTGGCTATGAACCAAATCGGTGCGAAGTCAAACTCAGGTGAGGGTGGAGAAGACCCTGCACGTTACGGTACAGAGAAGAACTCTAGCATCAAGCAAGTGGCATCTGGACGTTTTGGTGTGACACCAGAGTATTTACGAAGTGCCACTGAGATACAGATAAAAGTAGCACAAGGTGCAAAACCAGGTGAGGGTGGACAGCTTCCAGGAAGCAAAGTTTCACCACTTATCGCATCACTTAGATTTACAAAGCCAGGTGTCACACTGATTTCACCTCCACCACATCACGATATTTACTCTATCGAAGATTTGGCACAGTTGATTTTTGATCTGAAGCAGATTAATCCAAATGCTAGAATTGCAGTGAAACTGGTATCTACAGCAGGTGTAGGAACCATCGCAGCAGGTGTGGCTAAAGCCTATGCAGACAAGATTATTATCTCAGGTGCAGATGGTGGTACGGGTGCAGCACCTATCGGGTCTATCAGATTTGCTGGTAACCCTTGGGAGCTTGGACTTATAGAAGCGCATAATGCCCTCAAAGCCAACAACCTAAGAGGTCAAGTATCTGTAGAGACTGATGGTGGACTTAAAACGGGTCTAGATGTGGTTAAAGCAGCTATACTTGGTGCAGAAGAGTATGCCTTTGGTACAGGGGCACTTGTACTTGTAGGGTGTATTATGCTTAGAGTATGTCACTTGAACACGTGTGGGGTTGGGGTTGCAACACAAGATGAGCATTTACGTAAAAGATTTACGGGTAATGTGGAAAAAGTGATTAATTACTTTACACTCATTGCCACGGAAGTAAGAGAAATTCTTGCAGAGCTTGGGTACACATCACTCGAAGAGATTGTCGGTAAAAATGATTTACTTGAAGTGATAGATGATGAATTTGCAAAGAAGTTTAACTTTGAAGAGATGCTTTACAAACTCGATGGTGTGAACACATGTCAAGTAGCCTCTAACGAACCATACGACCAAAATGAGTATGAGCAAGAGCTAGTCAAAGAGCTTATGCCAACGATTAAAGATCCATCGACACCTATCGTGTTAAACAAAGAGATTTCAAACTTGAACAGATCTTTTGCAACACGTATCTCGGGTGAGATAGCAGCACTTCATGGTAATGCTGGTCTTCCTGAAGGAACGATTACACTGAACATGAAAGGTACTGCAGGTCAATCACTTGGAGCATTTATGTCTAAGGGTATTAACATTAACATTGAGGGTGCAGGAAACGACTACATCGGTAAAGGGATGAATGGTGGTCAAATCGTCATTACTGCTGAGAAAGCTGGACATGAATTTGCCCTTGGTGGTAACACCTGTCTTTATGGTGCGACTGGTGGTACATTGTATGTGCATGGTCAAGTAGGTGAACGTTTTGGTGTACGTAACTCTGGAGCTACTACGGTGGTAGAAGGAACTGGAGATCACCCTTGTGAGTATATGACAGGTGGGGTTGCAGCTATTCTTGGAAGTACTGGTGTGAACTTCGGTGCAGGTATGACAGGTGGTAAAGCATTTGTCTATGACTTAGAAGGAAACTTCTACGAAAAAGTAAACCCTGAGCTAGTTGAAGCACTACGCATAGACACAGATGAGTGGGATACAGAGATGTTTGAGCTTAAAGCATTGTTGAAAGACTATGCTGAAAAAACAGGTTCTAAAAGAGCTATGCATATCTTAGAAAACTTCAGAACAGAGATTCGTAAGTTCTGGATGGTTGCCCCTCGTGGTGCAAAACCAACACTTGTGGCAGATAAAAAAGGGGAGTAGGCGTATGTGGAAGTGGAGAGTAAACTCTTCACTTTCTGTGTACTATGCAAACAAAAGTTTTGCATCTTTAGGGTAAAATAATCTTTATAAAATAATCTTAAAGTAGTTATGATGCCTAAAAAAGACTCTATCCACGACAACAGCAACACTACCCAAAATTCTAAACAACTTAACCTCCTAAAACAACACTTTCCAAACTGTTTTGACAAAGAGGGTAACTTTATGTCTCACAAGATGGAAGAAGTGGTAGGGGATGCAGGGCTAGAGCTAAGTAAAGAGAGTTACTCTCTAAACTGGCTAGGCAAGTCATACGCTAGACTTCTTGCAAATGAAGTGCCACGTACCTTACTCAAAGAAGACAAAGTACACAATACTAAAGAGGCAAACAAGCAGAGTGAAAACCTACTCATAAAAGGTGACAACCTAGAAGTACTCAAGCACCTAAGCAACGCTTACGCTGAGTCCATAAAAATGATATACATAGACCCACCTTACAACACGGGTGGTGATGGGTTTGTGTATGATGATGACAGAAAATTTAGTAAGGAAGAGCTAGCCAAACTAGCAGGCATAGATGAAGACGAAGCCAAACGCATACTAGAGTTTACAAGCTCTAAGTCTAACTCTCATTCTGCGTGGCTTACTTTTATGTATCCACGGCTGTATGTGGCACGTGAACTCTTGCGTGAAGATGGGGTTATATTTATCTCTATTGATGACAACGAAGTCTCTCAACTTAAACTGCTTTGTGATGAAGTTTTTGGGGAGGAGAATTTTGTGGCAAATTCAGTGTGGCAAAAAAGATATTCTAGGGAAAATAGAGTTGCTATTGGTACATCACATGAATATGTGTTGATTTATGCTAAGTCTTATGAACAGTTTCAAAAATCTTGGAATAAAATACCCCTTGGCGAAAAACAGTTAAAAGTTTATAAAAACCCTAATAATGATTCTCGTGGTAAATGGCGTGCAGTTTCATTGTCAGCACAGGGATATAGACCTAATCAAATGTATAAAATTGTATCACCTATTACAGGAAAAACTCATATTCCCCCAGAAGGTTCATGTTGGAAAATTGTTAAAGAATCATATGAACAACTTTTGGCAGATAATAGAATATATTTTGGTAAAGATGGAAATTCAATTCCTCAAAGGATTCAGTTTTTAAAAAGTGTTGAAGGGTTAACTCCTTGGACTTGGTGGACACATGAAGAATGTGGGCATACAGACGAGTCAAAAAAGGAGATTCAAACATTATTTGGGACACAAACTGCATTTGACACACCTAAGCCTATACGCTTATTAAAGAGAATATTGCATTTATCCACAAAAAAAGATGATATTGCACTGGACTTCTTCGCAGGAAGTGGGACAACAGCCCATGCAGTGATGGAGTTAAATAAAGAAGATAATGGTAATCGTAACTTTATCACGGTACAAATACCTGAAAAAATAGATATAAAATCTGAATCCTACAAGTCAGGGTATCGTACAATCTTTGACATCACCAAGGCACGCATAGAAAAAGCAAGTGAAAAACTGGGTGACAAAAGTGGCTTTAAAATCTTCGAGACCACGCCACTCTTTGAGGGTTATTTAGATGACATAGCAGAGCTAAATGACGACACAAAACTTTTTAATGGTAGCAACCTAAATGAAGAAGAACTAGAGACACTTCTTACTACATGGAAAGCCTATGATGGGTCAAAGCTTACAGAGCCTTTGGTGGAAGTGAAGCTAGCAGAATACACGGCACAGTATGGGGCAAATACACTCTACTTTATGCATAAAGGTTTTAGTACGCAAGCTCTTAAATCTCTCATGGCAAAGTTAGATGAGGAGAAAACCTTTGAACCCTCAAAACTCGTACTCTTTGGCTACAACTTTGACAGCAAATACCAAAGAGAACTCAAAGAAGCGTTGAACGTGTACACCAACAAAAAAGAGATAGACTTAGAGATGGTGGTACGGTACTAATGGCAGGGTTTAAGTTTGAACGTCATTTAGCGCATCAAGTAGAGGCTACACGGTTACTATTGAGTGTATTTAACAAAGCTAGTGCTATAGTCGATGAAGACAGAGCCATGGCAAATGTTTCTAACCCCAAAATAGAGCAAAACTATTTTGACTTTGGTAACAATATGTGTACCGTGCAAGAGAACTTTGCAGTGCATGACATGCACAGAAACTCAAATTCTAACATCTTAGACATCGCTATGGAGACGGGGACTGGTAAGACCTACACCTACACCAAGATGATGTTTGAACTAGAAAGAAACTTAGGCATACGCAAGTTTATAGTCATCGTGCCTACACTCTCCATAAAAGCGGGGACGGTAAACTTTTTAAAGTCTAAAGCCAGCAGGGAACACTTTAGGCAAGAGTATGGCTGTGAGATGAAAACCTATGTCGTAGAGAGTAAAAAAGGCTCTAAAAAGAAAAAAGAGTACATGCCACAAGCGGTGAGTCAGTTTGTAGAGGCTAACAGTTTTGGGGCTAAGAGCATTCATGTACTCATCATAAATGCAGGGATGATAAACTCAGACACTATGGCTAAAGCCTTTGATGTAAATTTGTTTGACAAGTACAACACGCCTTTTGGTGCCATAGCTTCAGTAAAGCCCTTTACCATAGTAGATGAACCCCATAAGTTTAAAACAGCCAATGCCACATGGAAAAACATAGAAAAGTTCAAGTCACAGTACATCATACGCTATGGTGCGACTTTTGATGGAGACATAAAAAACCTTGTGTACAAACTCTCTGCGGTAGATGCGTTTAATACCAACTTGGTTAAGGGTGTCGTAGCACATGTAGAAGAGTTTGAAGATGGGAAGAACATAGGGCTTACTCTAAAGTCTAGCTCTACAGTTGAAGCGAACTTTGAACTCAATGTAAACGGCAAAAAGAGTAGCCACAAACTCATCAAAAAGGCATCACTCTCTAAGGTGCATGAACAGATGCAAGGGCTTAGCATAGATGAGATGAATAAGTCTAAGGTGGTACTCTCCAATGGGCTAGTACTTACTAAGAACATGACCATAAACCCATACTCGTATGCTAGCTCTTTACAAGACAAGATGATAGAAAGAACGGTTAAAAAACACTTTGAGTTAGAACGAGAACTACTCACTAGAGAAGTGAAGATAAAGCCTTTGACCTTGTTTTTTATAGATGACATAGAGGGCTATAGAGATGGAAACAATATAGCAGGGTCGTTAAAGTCTAAGTTTGAAGCCATCGCCAAAGGGCATATAGAAAAACTACTTAAAACAGAAACCAATGCTTTTTACAAAGCCTACTTGCAAAAGTCACTAAAAGACTTGTCACTCATACATGGTGGGTACTTCTCTAAAGACAACTCTGAAAAAGATGACAAGATAGAAAAAGAGATAAACGAGATACTGCACGACAAAGAGTCTCTACTCTCTTTAGACAATGTACGGCGTTTCATTTTTTCTAAATGGACACTAAGAGAGGGGTGGGATAACCCCAATGTATTTCAGATATGTAAACTACGTTCTTCAGGTTCTGTGACTTCTAAACTCCAAGAGGTAGGACGTGGGTTACGATTGCCCGTGAATGAATATATGTCTAGGGTCAAAGAAGAGACCTTTGACTTGCACTACTATGTGGACTTTACAGAAAAAGACTTTGTACGTTCTTTGGTAGAGGAGATAAACGATAAGTCTGGCACAGTAGATGAGGGTGTCATACCTACTGCCTTAGATAAAGAAAGTATTAGAAAAATAGTTGATAGTTACGGCATAGAGGAAGATGTACTTTTAGAGCAACTTGATACACTCAAAGCCATTAAACGAAACAATGACTTTAAAGAAGGTGGATACCAGATAACTAAAGCACTTTTCCCTAAAGCATTTACAACGGGACTTCAAGGTGGGAAAGTACGTAATGCTGGTGATGAAAACAATAAAGCTACCATAAGAGCAGGGAAGTATGTAGAGCTCAAAGAGCTGTGGGAAAGCATCAACCAAAAGGTGGTGTTAGAGTATAAGGTAGAGAGTGAAGAAAAGTTTAAAGCACTAGTCCTTGGGTATTTTGAAGCAAATATAAAACGCTTTAAACCTCAAGGTGTTTCTACTACAACGGCTAAACTAGAGTTTGAAGACTCTGTGGCAACGTATAGAGTACTAGAGAGTATAGAAGATGAGATACTCCCCGTTGTTACCATGACATACAAAGACTTTTTAGTAGAACTCTCTTCTGTGTTGAGTGTCAATATGTCTACGCTTCATGACGTTTTTGTTTCTCTCAAAGGTAAGTTAAGCATCAACGACTACTTGAACATGCAAACCATACGAACTGTACGCATGGGCTTTAACCAGTACCTCATGGACAATGCTATCAATAACTTTTCTATAGGCTACAATAAAATTTCAAATCAAACATCTATACACCCTACTACATTTACCCATAAAGACGGTAGCCCAAAAGCAACTATCAATGCTTCAAGTGTAGGTGTGAAATTTGAAGAGGGTAGTACACCCGATAGTTATCTGTTTGATGAGATATTTTATGATTCTGATTTGGAAAAAGAGAACATCGTTAAAAGCATAGATGTGGTAACTGTATTTGCCAAAATCCCTAAAAACTCCATACGCATACCAGTAGCAGGTGGCGGTACGTACAGTCCAGACTTCGCATATGTGGTAGAGCGTAAAGATGGGGCTAAAAGTTTAAACCTCATAGTAGAAACTAAAGATGTAAAAGCAGACAGAGACCTAAGAGCAGAAGAGAGCCAAAAGATAAAACATGCCCAAGCATTGTTTTCTTCTTTGGACAGTAGTGTAAAAGTAGAGTTTAGAACACAACTCAAAGGGGATGGGATGTTAGGGATTATAAAAGAGGTATTGGAAGTATGACAGTATTAACTAAAAAGAGTGTAGCAAACTACCAAAAGTTACTTAAAAATATTATAGATATACCACTTTTTGAGATATTTTTAGAGATAGGTGTTGAATTGGTTGAGTTGTACCCTGAGGATCAATATATACATTACCTCATAGAAACCATGCAAGAAGAACATAAATTAGTCAGCGTAGAAGAACTAAATATGAAATTTCGGCAAGTACAGGATTTTTATAATGATGTTATAGCGACCTATGAACATGATAATATGTTTGAGAGTAGTACAGATGAGCCTTTAGCCATAGAAGAGATTATGATGACTTTGATGTCTTTTCAAAGTACAGAACAAAACCATGATATATTGCTTAGTATATTGATAGATGCAGTGGAAGCTGTGGCAGATGAATACGGGTTTATGGATGAACTCTATGAACTGAAAGAGGAAAAACTTAGAGAGTATGTGGAAAAAGAAGTTTTTGATGGAGCCGAGGCACTGTACCTAAACTTTATAAGCCTACTTGATATGCGTAATACTTTACAAGAACAAAAAGAGTATGATGATAATGCATTATATGTAACAGCTATTTTGTTAACAGTGAACCTATCTATGTTTAATATGGTACGTAAAGAGCGTTTTATGTTAGAACAAGAAAGAAGTAAAATAAAAATAAAACGTAATGACCCATGTCCTTGTGGTAGTGGAAAAAAGTATAAAAAATGTTGTTTGTAGTAAAAGGAAAGTCATGACTAACTTTATAAATGCCTGTATCAAAGCCAACGAAGAGATAAAAGAAGCCATTAAAGATGGTTTTGATGCCTCTTGGTTTGAAAAAACTGAAGTTGGTGCAGGTGGAGATGTGAGTTCTAAACTTGACTTGATGGCTGAGGCTATCTTTGTGAAGCATTTAGGCTCTTTTGGACAGATAGAGTCTGAAGAGTCAGGTATCATTGGCGAGGGTGAAGCCAAAATCATCATTGACCCCATAGATGGCTCTGCCAATGCACTTTCCCTTTTTCCTTTTTATGGTACTTCTGTAGCGAAGATAAATGAAGAGGGATTATTGGATGCAGCCATCGTCTGTAATCTTGGTAATAGTGATATATTTTTTACCACTGTATCAGATGGCATACAACAAGGTAAGCTTTTTTCTCCCAAATTTCACACCCCACATACTGCACCCCATGCAGAAGTAGGACTCTTTGAAAAAGCCTATGCAAATCCTACTTTGGTAGCACTCTTAGATCAGGAAAAACTCAAATTTAGAGCACCTGGAGCCATAGCACTCTCTTTAGCCTATGCGCGTTCTGTCAATTATGTGTTGTATATGGGGTCGTTTCGTATTTACGATTTTGCAGCAGGATTGGCACTTTGTGAAGGGCTTGAAGTGATTGTTGAAGAGGATTATGTTATAGTATCAAAAGAAAAAGCAGTCGCACATAAAATAGAACAATTAATAAAAGAATTATAGAATCATAAAATCATAAATTTGGGAGAAAAAAATGTTTGGTAGTATTTTTGGAAGTATGAAAACTGAGGCAACAAAAAAAGAGACACAAAATCAATGGATAAAATGTCCAAAATGTACCTCACTTATGTATTACAAAGAAGTAGAAGCAAAGCAGAATGTCTGTCCTAAATGTAATCATCACTTTCGTATCTCTGCTCAAAAGCGTATCGAGTCCATCGTGGATGAAGATTCCTTTGTGGAGATGGATGATAATTTGACTCCTGTAGATCCACTAAAGTTTTCAGATAAAAAATCATACAAAAAACGTTTGGAAGAAGCCAAAGCCAAAACAGGTAAAACATCTTCTGTGATGAGTGGTTCTTGTACTATTGGTGGTGAGCCAGTAGAAATCGCTGTTTTTGACTTCTCATTTATGGGTGGAAGCCTTGGGTCAGTTGAAGGTGAGAAAATCGTACGTGGGATCACAAGAGCGATGGAAAAAGGATGTGGATACATTATCGTTTCTGCTTCAGGTGGGGCTAGAATGCAAGAGAGTACGTACTCTTTGCTTCAAATGTCTAAAACATCAGCAGCACTCAACAGACTACACCAAAAAGGACTTCCTTTTGTCTCTATCTTAACTGACCCAACGATGGGTGGTGTTTCGGCGTCATTTGCGATGCTGGGTGACATCATCATGGCAGAACCGGGAGCACTCATTGGGTTTGCTGGACAGAGAGTTATCAAGCAAACGGTTGGGGTTGACCTTCCAGAAGGTTTCCAACGTTCAGAGTTTTTACTTGATCATGGACTCATAGACATGATAGTAGACCGTGGTGACATGCGCCAAACACTTGCAGACCTCTTTAAACTTTTTAACAAAAAGGCAAGCTAATCACAACGCAGATTTACGCTTTAGTAGACAAAGAGACACTGAGTAAAAAAGGTGTCTCACTCATTTCACATCTTCAACACTTGAAAACATTTAATAACATTCCCATACTTCAATACCGTAATAAATTTGGCTCATTAGAAGAGAAAAAAGCTGATTTATTGATTATCCGAGAACAGTATGATGGCACACTTATTATCAATGATAGCATTGAACTCATAGCATATGCAGATGGTTTGCACATAGGACAGGATGATATTCGTGCTTATAATGACGATTTGGTAGAGGCTGTGAAACAGATACGCCTAAAGATAGGCAGAAAAGTTCTAGGACTCTCAACACATAACAAAGAGGAGATACTTAAAGCCAATAGTTTAGACTTAAACTACATAGGTTTAGGTGCCTACCGAGCGACCCATACAAAAATAGAAGCCAATGTAGGCGGGAAAGCACTCATCGAAGCAGCCAAACACTCTACACATCCTGTAGGCATGATAGGTGGTGTAACTTTAGAGGATGTGTTTGAAGAGCCTATTGTCTATAAGGTCATAGGCACAGGGTTGACTATTTAAGTAACCCCAATAACGAAATAGAAAAATAAGCCACCAAGAGGAAGTACCGTATAATAGGATAAAAGAAGAACGAAAGAGTCACTTTCTGTTATCACCCATTAGGTGACACTTTCGTCCAAGGATAAAAGT
>JALUYL010000039.1 GCA_027012955.1 Sulfurovum sp. | reverse complement strand
GTGATTTAAGTTATGCAGGAAACGATTTATAGGAAATGATTTATGATTAAATTTTGGAACAGACGTGCAAAACTAGGTCTTCTTACAGAAAACCTAGCCCTAGATGATGAGATAAAAACGATACAACAAGAGATAAAAGCGCATGTTAAAAAAAGATTTGCAGGCTCTTTGGCTATTAGGATGGTGGACAGTGGCAGTTGCAATGCCTGTGAAGCAGAATGCAATGCTCTTTCCAATCCTTACTATAATTTAGAACGTCTTGGTATCTATTTTGTAGCCAGTCCACGCCATGCAGATGTGATGCTGCTTAGTGGTGTCATGACCTTTAACATGCATCCTCATGTACTGGAAGCCTATGCGCAGATACCAGAGCCAAAATGGGTCGTTACTTTAGGGGATTGTCCTGTGATGCAAGCACCTTTTGAAAAAAACTTTGCCATCACAGCACCCGCAGAAAATCATCTGCCTGTCACACATCATATCGCAGGATGTCCACCTTCTCCAGATGAGATTATGAAAGGGTTGTTGGCATTTTTACGAAAAATATAAGACTCCTTTCATAGACTTCGCTATGGGCTAAGACGTACAAATCTCTTGCACAATTACATATTTGCAAACCTCATTGTAATTGTCTAGGTTATTCAGAGGGTTCTCTATGGTAAAATACGAGTATCTATACCCTTTTAAATTTCTCAAGAAAGAACACAATGAAGCCAATCTACCCACTTAACGTCAAAAACGAATTTGTTTTTAACTCCTCTGCACGTGACTTTACTGTCGAAGAGATACCTCTCTACGAATTTACAGGAGAGGGTGAGCACCTTGTTCTGCAAGTACGTAAAAAAGACATGACCACATGGGAGATGCTCGATGCCATCTCCAACCATGTAGGCATCCGTCGCCGTGACATGGGCTATGCAGGACTGAAAGACAAACATGCCATGACCATACAGTACATCTCTGTGATGGCGATACACGAAGAGAAGCTCAAAGCCTTTGAACATGAGAAGATAAAGATACTCTCTATGACACGCCATAACAACAAGATACGCGTAGGACACTTAAAAGGAAACCGTTTTAAGATACGCCTGAAAAAGGTACTAGGCGTCCAAAAAGACAAACTTGACTCTGTGTTAAAGTGGATCAAAAACAATGGTGTACCCAACTACTTTGGTAACCAGCGTTTTGGAAATGATGGAGATAACTGGGTAGATGGGAAAAAGCTCATCGAAGGTACGCTAAAAATGCGTGATAAAAAGACCAGAGAATTTCTCATGGGCTCTTACCAGTCTTACCTCTTTAACAACTGGCTAAGTAAACGTATGGAGCTTAACTTATTACTTGAAAAGTTCTCTGAGGCTGAAACAGAGCAGGTGATGGAGCTACCAGAGGGCTCACTTAAAGGCACTAAAGACCAACCAAATTTCTTTAAACTTGTAGAGGGTGATACAATGATGCATTACCCTTATGGACGTGTGTTTAATGTGGAGGACTTGGCAGAAGAAGCAAGACGTTTTGAGTCCAAAGATATAGCCCCTGCAGGCTTGCTCCCAGGTAAAAAAGCAAAACTCTCTACCGCTACAGCAGGGCTACTAGAAGCACCTTTTGTAGAAGAGATGCCACTAAACGGTGCCAGACGCTACGCATGGATACAAGTCACTGAAGTGACAAAGAACTATGTAGAAGAGAAAGCACACTATGAACTCTCTTTTGTCTTGCCTAAAGGATGTTATGCAACCAATGTGCTAGATATTTTGCGTGGTGAAGCCATTTCCTAAGTTTTACCGCAACTACACACAATCACTTCACTTTTCTTGTATAGTATGGCATATCACTATGAAGGATATACCATGATACGCAAGAAAATTAAACATATAAGTGCTATAACACTTTTATCTACTACTTTATTTGTCACAGCATGTACCCCCGAACAGCAGGCTTTTGCTGCAGGAACTACGGTAGGTGTTGTGGCTGCTTCAGCTTACAGTTACCCCTATTATTATAACCGTCCATACTATTACTATGGGGGACGATATTATTATGGTGGGTATTACCATGGAGGGTACTACCATTATCATGGGCATCGTTACCATGCTGGGCACTATTACCACGGTGGATACAGGTACTACAATGGGCATCGTTACACTGCACAGGTCGGACGTTACGGGTACTATGCAAATCGATCACAATATAATAACCGTCATGTGTATACAAATCGATACAATAATACACACCGTGCAACAAACTATCCAAGTAGAAGTACACATAGCTTGAATCGTAATACGTACAATACAAAGCATAGAAGAAGCAACGAATATCGTAGCAATGTAAACACACATAGAAGACAAGATGTGAGAACAAGAAGTAATTATCAGCGTACTACAACGACTAGACAGCATACAAGATATAGATAAAATGAATGGGGTTTTTGTTCAATAAGTTTATCTTAGGCAGGAAGGAAAAATGAGGTTCGTTGGTAGTCGAAACAACAATGAATTTCTAAAAGGAGGAAGAATAAAAATACTGTCCATACCTAAGATATGCACGAAGTA
>JALUYL010000038.1 GCA_027012955.1 Sulfurovum sp. | reverse complement strand
ATCTTGAAAAAATGGTATTTCTTACTCAGGGTAGTAACTTTGCATAGAAACACCACCTGCCTCTCGTCTATTGATTCAGAGTTAGTGATTTTTTAGGATGTGGAAAATTCTATTTCGTGATTTGGGGTATACATAGATAGTTTTAGGCATGAGCTATACTTTAACTTGAAACTATCGCAAAGTACTTCTTTAACATATATTTTTACCATTGATAACTCTGAAACGGTTTTTGAGTTAGATATAGAACATAGAGAAATATCTAAGAAGATTAAGTATGATGATTATATTGTAGCTAAGTGCATGAATGATTCTGAAAAGTTTGTAGATTTGATAGTAGATAGAGTATCTAACATCTAGTAGAGACAGTAGACTTTTTTAGTCTACTGCCGTATGGACTACAATGCCTCTTCATCCTCTTCATCAGTACGAATACGGATGGTTTTGGAGATGTCAGAGACAAAGATTTTACCGTCACCTATTTTCCCAGTTTTTGCAGCTTCTTTTATGGCTTCTACAGCTTTGTCTGCATATGCTTGAGAGCTTACGACGATTTCTATTTTGACCTTTGGGATGAACTCTATAATGTACTCGGCACCTCTGTAAAGTTCTGAGTGTCCTTGTTGTCTACCATAGCCTTTGACTTCTGAGACTGTCATACCTTCTATGCCTACCTCTACAAGTGCTTCTTTAACTTCGTCTAGTTTAAATGGTTTAATGATTGCTTCTATTTTTTTCATAGTAGATTCCTTTATATGCTACGTTTAAATTCTGGATAGGCTTCAAGCCCACACTCTTCTATATCTAGTCCTTGCTGTTGTTCATCATCTGTTGCTCTAAAAGGAGAGATTTTGTTAATAAAATACATGATTACAAATGAGGAAGTAAAGGCAAACAAGCCAACTACCAATACCCCTTTTACTTGATTCCACATTGTTACATCAGCGAAGAGAGCAACTGCGATGGTTCCCCATATACCATTAAGTAAGTGAACAGAAAGTGCACCTACCGGGTCATCGAGTTTTAGTTTATCAAAGAGCGCTACTCCATACACAACGATAGCCCCACCAATGGCTCCAACATAAAGTGGTGCATACATGTCAAACATATCGGCACCGGCAGTTACAGAGACTAAACCTCCTAGTGCACCATTGAGTATCATGGTAATATCAAATCTTTTGTATTGTACATACATGATGAGCGCAACGATGATAGCACCTGCGAGTCCCCCTGTGTTGGTATTCATAATGGTGAGTGCAACTAAGTCGGCATTTTCTTTGGATGAGATAGATCCGACTGACCCACCATTAAATCCAAACCACCCAATCCATAGGAGTAGAGCACCTAGCACGACTAATGGAATGTTAGATGCAGGTATCACTTTAATACGTCCATCTTTGGTGTAACGTCCACGACGTGGGCCTATGACAAGTATGGCTGCTAACAATGCCCATGCGCCTGTGGAGTGGATAACTGTACAACCAGCTAGGTCATGCATAGATGAGATATCGAAGGCTGTGCCTGCAAGAAGGTTCGCACCCCACGTGACATTGACAACCAGAGGGTAGATGATAGCTGCCATAATAATGGTGAAAAAGGTCAAAGGTATAATGCGTGTTCTTTCACTGACACCTCCAGACATGATATTGACAGTTTTACCTACAAATGCCATCTGAAACAAAAAAGCTGCCCATTTACTCATGCCATCGTTGTCCCAACTACCAAAGGCTAGAGAATAGCCTATAAGCATAAAAGCAAGCGAAGCAACTGCATAGACCATGATGTTTACTGTCAGTACGGCAGTTACATTTTTAGTTCGCACCAGTCCAGCTTCTAGCATAGCAAAGCCAGGTACCATAAAGATTATCAACGTCATTGCAAAGAGTGCGAAGAGTGTATCTATCACATAATTCATTTCCATATATTTATCCTTCTAAATTTGTATGTTAAGTGTAGCAAGTATAAAAATAGATTAAAAGGGAAGAGTGTTATAAAATTAGGCAGTTTCTATGATATTTATAAAATAATGGGTTGATTTATGATTAAAAAATAATCATATGAGCATAGACAAGGAGTAATCCTTGTCTATGTAGAGGACTAAAGTGCCTCTGTGTCTTTTTCGTCTGTTCTGATACGAAGTACAGAATCAATAGAGCTAACAAATATTTTACCGTCACCGATTTTACCTGTTTTAGCAGCAGTTGCGATAGCATCTACAGCTTTTTGTGCATAGTCATCGCCAGAAACAACGATTTCTATTTTGATTTTAGGGATAAATTCAACAACATACTCTGCGCCTCTGTAAAGCTCTGAGTGACCTTGTTGTCTTCCGTAACCTTTTACTTCTGATACTGTCATACCTTCGATACCTGCTTCAACAAGAGCGTCTTTAACGTCTTCTAGTTTGAATGGTTTGATAATTGCTTCAATTTTTTTCATTAATAATCCTTTGTAAATTATAGAAAATGACTACGCTTACGCGTTAGTCACTTTTTCACCATGTAGTGTTTCATCAAGACCGATTTCTTCAGTCTCAGTATCCACTCTACCACCACCTGTCAATGCAGAAGCGATGAAGTAAACAACTACCGTACCAACAAGTGTCCAAAGTGCAACCACACCAACAGACTCAAGTTGAACTAGGAATTGTCCCATTCTATCGCCAGATGCTTTCAATGGTCCGTCCCAAAGAAGATCTTGATCATTAAGTGCAAGTACACCTGTCATAAGTGCACCCCAAATACCCGCTAGGAAGTGGATACCAAATGCATCTAAAGAATCATCATATTTGAACATTTTCTTCAATGTAACAACACCGAAGAAAGCAATTACTGAACCACCGATACCAACGATAAATGCACCACCAACAGATACGAAACCTGCTGCAGGAGTAATGGCAACAAGACCAGCTACGATACCAGATGCAATTCCAAGAAGTGTAGGCTTTTTAAATACGAACCACTCAATGAACATCCAAGTAAGACCAGCAGCAGCGGTGGCAATGGTGGTTGTAAGTAGAGCTACACCTGCAACAGCGTTTGCTCCAAATGCAGAACCGGCATTAAATCCATACCAACCGAACCATAATAGTGCCGCACCAGCAGCAGTAAGTAAGATACTGTAAGGTTTCATAGCTTGTTGAGGATAACCTGCTCTTTTACCAACTAAGATAGCAAGAACAAGACCAGCTAAACCACCGTTCATGTGTACAACAGTACCACCGGCAAAGTCAAGCGCACCAGCATCAAAAAGAAGTGCACCGTCTCCACCCCATACCATATGCGTAATAGGAGCATATACTACAAGACCCCATAGAGCAACAACTACCATCCATGTAGAAAACTTCATACGACCGATAACAGAACCAGAAGCAATCGCTACAGTAATCGCAGCAAATGTACCTTGGAATGCAATAAAGACGAATGTAGGGTAAGAACCACTAAGGTCTTTCCATGTGATACCATCTAACATAACGTTACCAAAACCACCAAAGAAAGTTTGTAGTGATGCACTTTCGTTTGTTCCAAACGCGATAGAGTATCCTGCGATAATCCATACAACCATAGCAAGTACAAATGCACCCATTACCATTGCATACGTATTAAGTACGTTTTTAGATCTTGTCATACCTCCATAAAATAGTGCTAAACCTGCTGGTGTCATAAGCAATACGAGTGCTGTAGACATCATCATCCATGCTGTGTCCCCTGTGTCTAGTTTATCTTCTGCAAAAGCAAAGATAGGCAAGAACAACGCCATTAGAGCTGAAAGTTTTAATTTCATGCTAATTCCTTTTATATTGTTTTTTTACAGACAAATCATAGCATGTATTATTTTTTTTAATAGTTGTATATTGATTAATTTTTAATCAATTGGGGATTTTATCGATCTTGTGGAGTATTTTACTGAATAAGTGGAATTTCTAGTTTTATGGAGCGTTCTTTGAGCAAAGATTTAATCTGACTTTGTGCTGCGAGTGTCTGTATCTCATCATCTGTGTCAGCATAGCGCCCATTGGCTTCAATGGCTAGTTGTATGATAGGCTCTTTTTTATCATCTATAATGACATGTTGACCTATGAGAAGTTTTAGAGAGATATCTATAGAATCCGAAGCTCTAAATGCATTGAGTGTTTTACGTAAAAGTTTTGAAAAATTGTTTTGATCTATTTTGAAAGATGGTAAATCCTGGTCGGTTAAGAGTTTGAGAGGATTATTGTTTTTTGTTTTAAATAACGCTATATTGGCTTCAAGTAAGATATTGATATCTGTAGTGATAAATTTGTCTGTTTCTATCTTTCGTGTGGATTTGATGCGAGGGGTATTGTACAGACGAAGAGAAATTTGTTCTTCATTCTCATATCCGACGGTGATGGCATAAAAAAGAAACGAATCATAATTTAAAGTAAGTGAGGTTGTTTTGTAGCCAAAATTTTGTGGTGCATAAGAAACTGCAATGTCAAAAAGCTCCTTTTTAGAGACATAGCCAAAGAGTATCTCTGACGCATTGTTAAGATATATGATTTTTCCACTGTTGTTAAAGAGTATAAATGGGCTGTTATCCCACTCTACAAATGCTTCAAAATTAATATCCATCTTATGTTCCCTAGTCTATATGATGTTCATGTATTTTTTTTCTCAGGGTATTTCTGTTAATACCCAACACTTGTGAAAGTTGTAACTGTGAACCGTATTTGTCAAGACCTGCTTTAATCAAAGGCTTTTCGTAGAGTTCAAGATACTCCCTATATCCGTCATTCCCCTCAAGATGTTTGGAAATGTAATGGTATATGACATTTTGGATGTCTTCATTATCCATAGATAGTTGCATAAGGTAAAGAAAGATAGACTTTTTTAAACTTTTGCTGTTCATACTTAAATTTAGGGGAATCACCTTTTCGTCAAGCGTATGGTTTTCTATCATTAAAGTAGCCATAGCCTCTTTTGTAAATAGGTTTTTCAAGTATGTTACATCTTCTGGACGTTCAGCAAGAGGAGGCATAGTATAGATAAAGGCAAAAATGTCGTCGATAAGTGAGGCATTACCCACATAATTTGCTGTAGCAATGATACGTTTATTTGAAAAGTCAAAGTTACTTTGATTACTTAGTTTCTCAAAATCTGTGATGATAAGTTCATCATAGGATTCAAGTGCTTTGTTGACTTCTTCTTGGTTCGTACCTGAGACCATATGCGCTTCAGGAAAGAGATATTTGGCAAGAGATTTTTTACCTGTATGTGCATCACCAATGATGATAGAAGAGACAAAAAGTGTTTTAGTCAGATTAAAACTTTTAATAATATGTTGTATTTTCTCTGAAGTGGTGAAAAATGTTTCCATGATACTCTTTTATGCTGATTAATTATTAATCATAGCATACTATTACTTTGGAAGTGGCGAGTTTACTCCCACATTAAATTTGGAGTGGGAGTGAACTCGCCACTTCCTATAAAACTGATTAATCTTTAATATGTTAGAATTGTTCAAATAGATAGTAAAGGCACTTCATCAAAGCATCATTTCAACGGTTTTATCAACACTTCTCTTACCTTGAGTTAGAACAGGCAGTTGAATATTTTTCTATCTTAGGTGGTATTGGAAAAGATGCCCAGTTAGATTACTTTGATGATCTTTTCTCCATGGTAAAGTCAAATTTTGTAGAGAACTTTACAAACTTTCAAGAACTCGTTTCTCCTTCATACCTTATAGAAACACCGTATCGAGAACTGTTGGTAGCTGTCGCACGTGGAGATGGTAAACTCTATTCTGTACTGCGAAAAGCGAAACTCTCTGAGAGTGCAGGAGAGAAAGTCTTAGAAGAACTCGTCTCGTTAGGCATCTTAAAAGTGGAACACTCACGTGAAGCACCGTTGCGTGTACATCCTAAACATAAGCTTCCCAAAGAACAACGTGCCTACCGCATACAGGACAAAGTACGTTTTAGACAACCTTTTATGCGTTTTTGGTTTGGGTTTGTGACTTACTATAGAAAAGATTTGGCATTAGGAAAAGGTGAAGATTTTCTAGAGAATTTTGAAAAACATTATGAGCGTTTACGCTCTTTAGTTTATGAACAACTCTGCGATGATTTGCTTGTGAAGCATTATGAGACCAAAGAACCCATCATCTCTTCTGGTTCCTACTGGAATATTTATAGTGAGTTTGACATTTTGGCTGTGACAAAAAGTAAAAAGCTCATTTTGGGTGAATGTAAATACAAAGACCGAACTGTGTGTAAAAATGAACTCACAAAACTCAAACAAAAAGCAGCAGAGTCAGGCATAAAAGTAAATGTCTATGCACTCTTTTCTAAAAGTGGATTTTCTAAAGAGTTGCTAGGTATAAGGGATGATAAGTTGCTTTTGTTTGATTTGAATGATTTGAAAGTGCTTTTATAATACCGTAAGAAATGTTATGTTATTATTTATACATAAAATAATTTATGTATAAGGAGTTTTATGTGAGTGCTACAGTCAGAAAAAATTTTGTATTCAACGAAGAGGTAGCCATGCACCTCGAAGAGATGGCGAAAGAGAACGGACAGTCAATGACCTCTTTTGTGGAAGAAATGATAGAAAAGAAGTATGGAAGCAAGAAAGTCTCTAAACGCTTAGAAGCCTTTAATCGTTCTATAGAGATAGCAGAGAGTATAGGCAGTGGTCTATTGAAAGATAAATCTGTACAGTCGATTAAAGAAGAGATGGATGTATAAAACTATTTTCTTAGATGCCAATATTTTAGCAGATATCTATGATGAAGCAAGACCCTATTGTTTAGCAAGTAGAAAAGCTCTGGTGCATCTACTCTCACAAGAAGATAAAGAACTTTTTACCTCTTGTGATATCATTACGACTATTTATTATATTTTTTCTAAAAAAGATAGGCAAAAAGCCCTTGACCATATTATAGAGATTAATCAATGGTGTGAAGTGGTGGAGTTTGGTAACAATGAAGTAACTAAAAGCTGTCGTCTTATGAAGCAAAACAAAAAGTTTATAGACCTCGAAGATACTATTCAGTATGTCATGGCTAAAAAAGTAGGTGCAGATTTGATACTCTCGAACGATAAGGGGTTTGCAAGTGATGGGATAGTGCTTATGAGCACAGAGGCATTTTGCAAGGAGATGAAACTATGAGAGTGCCTTCACGTTATATGCCTACGTATAAAGAAACCTTGACGTGGGAATCTCATATTGTTCCCTATATTTTCTTATTTGTGCTTGTTGGATGGCTCGTTTATACCATATGGAAAGAACCTTATTTGGGATTATTCATTTCTGGAATGATTTTAGTAATATTTTTGATCTCAAGTATGCTAGGTTCATCTTTACCTAACACTATGGAAAAGCTTATAAAAGAAAGAAGCAATGAAGATATAGGGACATTTACCAGATCATTAAATTATAGAAATATAGATACATGGATTATACGTGCGGTATATGAAGAGATTAGTAATGAGTTAGGATATGACAAGCCTCTCCCTATTAGACCTTCAGATAATTTAGAAAAAGATTTAAAATTAGATGATGAAGATTTAGAGTATATTTTGACACATATCTTTGCAAGAGTAGAGATTAGTGTTGAAAATATAGAGAAAAATCCATACTATGGAAAAATAGAAACGGTTGGAGATATTGTCCATTTTTGTAATTATCAGCCTAAAGAGGTGTGATTTATTTGGGTGACATAAAGATGTTTTTGTAGGGTGTTGTCCCATGACAACACCTTAAAGTTTATTGTGAGATTAAAGGTTTGATTAAAATTCAATTTTTTGGTGTTGTGCACCCCAAGGGTATTTCCGATGGGCAGGGCACAACACCCTACGGTTAAGATGAAGACTTAACCTTCTCATCCACCAACACTTCCTCTTCATAAACCTTCACACCCTCTAAGTATCCAGATATCTCTACCTCTTCATACTCTATACCTTTAGGTACAGCCTCAGAGTGAAGTTGTACAGCACACTGTTTGTAGTTTGGCTCAAAAGATTTGGGGTCAAACTCAGCGATGGTGATGTTGTTGATGAGTTGCTCGTTAAAGTGGAAAGGTACAAAGATATTTCCTTCACGTACTGTTTCACTTACTTTAACGATGACATCTTCTACACGACCACGCGTGCCTGAAAGTGCTATGCGATCACCACTTTTTACTTGTAGCTTTAGTGCATCTTTAGGGCTTAGGTCAACCCATGCTTCAGGGGCTAGTGCATCGAGGATACTTATGGTTCCTGTTTTGGTTCGTGTATGAAACTGCTCTACAGTTCGTCCTGTATTGAGGATGAGAGGTAAACCTTTACATGCCATCTCAGAAAGAGGTATCCACTCAACTGGAAGTAGGCTGGCTTTTCCATCAGCTGTTCTACATGGCATATCAGGAGAGTAGAGACGTTTGGTTCCCTCTGGAGCTTGCTCATTACATGGCCACTGTATGCCACCGAGTTGCTCTATCTTCTCATACGACATCTCAGAGTAGTCACAGAGCTGTCCTTTACTTACTTTTTTAATTTCATTAAAGACATCTCTAGGTGTTTGTAACTCTTTAAAAAGCAGTTCATGTTTGTCTTCAAAGTATTTAGAAAACTCTAAGACTATGTCAAGGTCGGCTTTACTATCTCCCAATGGTTCTACAGCTTTTTTTGCAAGGTTACAACGTCTCTCAGAGTTCGTGTAACATCCTTCTTTTTCAGACCATGTAGCAGCCGCAAAGACCACATCGGCCTTCACGGCGGTGTCAGACATAAAGGCATCCTGTACTACAAGAATATCTAGCTTTTTAAGAGCTTCACGCAGAGCATTTTGGTCGGGGTAACTCACTAGAGGGTTTGTAGCGACTACCCATAAAGCCTTTATCTCTCCACGATTAATGGCATCGATGATTTGTGGGTAAGCATACCCACGTTTGTTAGGTACCAAATCGACAGGAACATTGACGATGTCTGCAAAAGCTTGTCTGTCAGCATCAGAGCCGTAGTTTCTGTACCCAGGGATGGAAGAGGTAAATCCAAATTCACGTGTCCCCATAGCATTACACTGCCCAGTGATAGACATAGGGCTTGCACCCTCACGTCCAACATTCGCTGTAATGAGAGCAAGGTTACAGATGGCAGAGACAGTGTCTGTACCGATGCTACTTTGGTTTACGCCCATTGTCCATGCAGACATCACTGCATCTGCTTGTGAGTAGATCTTGGCTAGATTGTAAAGTTCTTTTACATCAATGCCTGTTATCTCAGCTACCTCTTGCGGAGGGTAGTTGGCTAGTATGTGTTTTTTGAACTCCACATATCCATTGGTGCGTTCACGTATGAACTTTTCATCTTCCCACCCTTGCTCAAAGATAATGTAACATAGTCCATTGATGAGTGCTAAATCAGAACGTGGTTTGAGAGGTACAAAGATGTCTGCCATTTGTGCGGTCTTAGATTTACGAGGGTCTACCACGATGATAGTAGGTTTTTTACCCGTGACAGATTCATTTTTAGCGATGTGAAGCTTTAAGATAGGGTGATTGTCAGCGATGTTCGCCCCTATGAGCATGATGACATCTGCTTTTTCAAAGTCTTCATAACATCCTGTTGGTCCATCTGAACCAAAGGTCTGTTTGTACCCCATTACAGCCGAAGCCATGCAAAGCGTGGTATTACCATCATAGTTATTCGTCTCAAGTCCAAGCTGTACGAACTTACCTAGTGCATAGAAGTCTTCAGTGAGTAACTGCCCAGTAGAGATGACCGCTACGGCACCTTTACCATGCTCTGCTTGAATACGTTTGAATTCATCAGAAGTATGTTTGAAAGTCTCTTCCCATGTAGTTGGAGTCAGTTCTCCATTTTTACGTATGAGTGGGGCTTGTACACGTGAGTCAGCATAGACCATCTTGTGTTCTGAGAGTCCTTTAGGGCAGAGTGTCCCAAAGTTCACAGAGTGGAGTGGGTCACCTTTGGAGTAAACAGCTTTACCATTCTTCACCCCGATGTACATTCCACAGCCCACACCACAGTAACCACAGGTAGAGCGTACCCATTTGTCAGGTGCTTTGTCTTTAGCCACTTTTCCAAATATCGGGTCATCTACGAGTGCGTATTTGTCTTCTTTGATGTCGAAGCCGAGGAAGTCTTTTGCTTTTTGTATGAGGCTCATTTTATTTTCCTATTAATAAAACTGAAATTTCAAACCATGCGAACCATCCAATTGTTAAAGAGATGATTAAAATGGAAATTATAAGATATGGTTCTAACCATCCCCACATTGCTAAAAAGATATTCTCTGGAGGGAATTCATATCTATTTATTCGAGACTTAACATGTAATGAAATTCCAATTGAAGCAATTAGACCAGAAAAAATCTCTAAAACACCACCTAGTTTTACAATATTGGATATTAATTCTGAGTTTCCTGCGGTATTATTTATAGCTAAATAAGCAAGTCCAGCAGATATTGCTAACGTTATTTTAATAAAAAATTCAAAATTATGGTAGATTTTTTCATTGTGATACTGGATTTGTGTCCAAGTATTTGCATCATATGCATATATATTTTTTTTCATAATTAATCCTCTCTATTTAATGTCTCTGATTCCCAGCAAAGAAGTTCCCTGCTAGTCCTAGTGGTACAACTGTTCTGTAGAACAGGTATCGACCGCTTAATTCTGATGCAAATGCACCGAGTGTGGCTATGATAAGTGTAGCAATGGCAAGTCCTACTAAGCCACTGGCAGTAAATAAGATAGCCAAGAGTGGTAAGCCCAATGCAAACACAGCCAAAGAGTAAACCCTAAACTTCTTTACTTTACCGAAATGTTCCTGAAGCAGGATGCGGCTTCTGTTGTATTGGTAGTAGAGTGGGTCTTCTTTGTCTAAGTGTCGGTAGAACATCACCTCTTCTAGTATGACCAAGGCTTGTAACATACCTACAAGTAGGGTAATAGCCAGCAGAACCATGACACCTTGTGCACCGTTCGCTATGAGCAGTGCTGTTGCGATGAGTAAGAATCCGATATAGCCTGAACCAAAGAACTTTTTAGTCGTGGCTTTTCTGTTCCAGCTTGGACGTGCTTTGATGCGGTATATCATAGACTGTGCGTAAATACCGTAGATACCTATGGCTAGAGTGATGGCTTCTACAAAGAGTAGTGTAAATCCACCCACTTCAAAGAAGTAGAGTGCAGCTACCACTGAAGCCAATCCTGTAAATGCGCCTAACGCGATGGCTTCACGGCTGAGCCATGAAGTACGCCAGTTTTTCATTGCCATCATCGCCATGCCTGGTCTACCTAAGTGAAGCGCAGAGAGAGGTAAGCCAATGGCAGCAGGTAAAAAGGCAAGTATTGCCATAGCTAAGTTTGGTTTGGGCAAGTTAAAGCCTAAACTAAAGAGTAGTTGCCCTAAAAACAGCGCCAAAAATGCACCTAAACTTACCTGCGTAAGTACCGTCATAAAGACTAGCGGTAACTCAGGGTGCGCAGGTTTGAGCAGATGCTCATCTGCGATGCGAAGTTCCTCTCCCTCTTTAAGTTTTGGTAGGGTGTAACGTGTGGTTGGTTTGGTTATCTCTATATTTGGAAGGTGAGGGGCGACACCCTCTTTAGCCATATCTTCGTCTAACCACTGTTTGACATTAAATACTTCTATCTCTATGGCGTTACTTGGACAGGCTTGTACACACGCAGGCGTCTGCCCAACTTCAAGTTTGTCTGCACACATATGACATTTGGTCACGATGCCTCGTTCTTTGTTAAACGTAGGCACTTCGTAAGGGCAGTTCCATGTACAATATTGACACCCGATACAGCTAGGGTCATCATGCCAGACAATGCCGTTGTCAAATTTGATGTAAGACTCTGTAGGACAGCCTATGAGACACTCAGGTTCTATACAGTGGTTACAAGACATAGAGTTGAAGAGTTGAAGCGTATCTGGGAATTCTCCCATCTCCATCTCACCTACACGACGCCATTTGATGTCGTCAGGGTTGGCATTTTGTTCGTTACAGGCTACCTCACAACAGTGACACCCTACACAGGCAGTTGCATCAAAGTGAAAACGGTATTGTTCTCCCGTTTGAAGTTCAGGCAGGTCGATGCTGTAGTTTCCACACTGCATTCCAGTGTTGGTTTTGTGGTTGATGAAATCAGATAAGGGTGTATTTTGGGTTAGGGGTTCTACAGCCATATTAAACTACTCTTATTGTGTTTTTCGTAGGGTGTTGTACCCTTACAACACCTTTTGTTTGCGTGCATATTTTT
Source organism: Sulfurovum sp. (assembly GCA_027012955.1). Taxonomy (GTDB): domain Bacteria; phylum Campylobacterota; class Campylobacteria; order Campylobacterales; family Sulfurovaceae; genus Sulfurovum. The sequence goes on along the minus strand of JALUYL010000038.1, from coordinate 2,026 downwards.
GGTGTAGTAAGGGTATAAGCATCTAAAATGCAATGCAAGCGAGGCACTAAATGCCGAGTCGTACAACACCCTACGGATGATTTATCTAAAAAATACATCTATTATACCTCTTTAAGCGCCACAAGCAATTCAGAGAAAACAGAGGCTCTTTCACTCTTCTTTTCATGTGTCATGTTATAAATAACTTCTGAGAGTTTTGCAGGGACTTTTGGATTGAGTTTAGTCACCGTATCTCTTTCAATAGAACGAGGCTTCATAAGAATAGGAGCTAGTCCATCAACACCTTCAAATCTTTTTTCTCCTGTAAGAAGAGTAAAGAGCTTTAGTCCAAAACCAAAGAGTTCATACTCTTCACGTCTGCTACTCTTTGGCTCTGCATCAAGTTCAAACATTACATCTAAACCCAATTTATCATTGAGAATATAGTTTATCTTTGTAAAAAATGCTAAAGCTTGGAAACTATAGTTGCGTGATAAAAATCTATCATCAAATGTTTCATAGGTCTCACCTCTTAGTTTATGTGTTGCATACGTTTTAAGAAGGTACTTCACATGATGTTTGGCTTCTGTTAGTGGTAGGGCTTTATGTAAGGTATGGGCTTCTTTGGCTTCACGGGTGATTTTCCCACCTAAGAAGATGTGTACACCATAAACTCTGTTCCCCTCTGAATCTTTTGCTTTACATCCCTCAAAACCGATGTCTGCTATGCCATGCACACCACACCCCTTAGGGCAGGCAGACCAGTTCATGCGGACATTGGCATTTTCTATGGCTACTTCAGAGCTTAAAAAGTGTGCCATCTCTATGGCATCAGGTTTGTTAGGAATGACTCCAAAACTACAAGTAGCCGTACCTGCACAGGCTATCATGTCTGCAAAGTAGAGGTTATTAAATTTTGCATAGTTACTGACTATTTCGCTAGCTTCAAAGGCTTCTAGGTTTTCTGTAGGTATATTGACAATATAGACATTTTGGTCATAGGTGAGTCTGATGTTTCCGTCGCCATAGGTTTTGGCTGCTTGGGCTGTTGCCATCATGTCTGTGCCTGTGAAAATACCTGAGGGTACGATGATTTTGTAGTTCATCTTGCCATTACGTCCGAGTACTTTGTTTGCTCCTAGTGCGATGTTTTGTGATTGCACCATGGTTGTTCCCGCACTTGCAAAGTTTAGTCCAGACTCTTTTTTAATTGCTTCAATCAGTGCATCCATCCCTATATCATTAATAAGAAAGACTAAGCGATTTTTATTTCTGTTGTCTCTGTATCCGTAGGTTTTAAAAAGCGTAAGGAGTGCTTTGTAAAAGAGCGGTGCTTCCTCTACAGTAACAAAAAGGTTAGCGTCTTTGGCTTGCATACCTACACGCGCACCAAGGTAGATGTTAAACCCAAAGATACCATCTTTCTGTGCCAACACAAAGTTACAGTCATGTCCAAAGATATTACATGAGTTAGAGAGTGAACCAATGATACCTGTGTTAAATTTACGAGGCAATACGGAAATCCATTCAGGGTTTTCTAAAAAGATATTTTGAAGTTCTTCTATTATAGGCATTGTCTCAATAATATTATCATAAGCGATACCATCTAAAGGGTCAGTCACAATATTACGTAAGTTATCGACCCCTGTTTGGAAGGTAGTGATGCCTACTTCTTTAAGTGATGCTAAGACTTTAGCGATGTCTGCTATCTGTAAATAACGAAGTTCTACTTGCATACGTGTGGTGATGTCGATGTAGTCATTACCATACTCTTTTGCTACTTCACCGATGCGCTTTGCTTGTTCATACGTTAATTGACCTGCTGGTACACGTACACGAAGCATAAAGTCTTCACCCTTGTCAAAGAGTCCAAAACATTTTAAAAAGTAGCCAGAGTCTTCAGGTGCAAGGTTCTCATATCCACCTGCTGCTATCTCTTCAAGTTTGGCATGTACATCCATAGGCATTTTGAGTGCTTTGGTGGTTTCAACTTTATTTACTTTTTTACTTCGTGCTTCCAGTGCTTTTTCTAAAATAGTCATGATTG
>JALUYL010000037.1 GCA_027012955.1 Sulfurovum sp. | reverse complement strand
CTAGACATGGAACTTGCACGTGTCAAAAAACAGGCAGTACTTAGTTTAGACGAGATTTATGCTTTTGTAAAGATGTTTTCTTATTTCAATACTTTAAGTGCAGTAGGGTTTACAGAGCCCCTCATCTCATGGATACAAGGTATAGATATACCTGAAGAGATTGTTGATATCATAGGATACTTTACAGAAGAGGGGGACATCAACCCTGAGCGTGATCCTGAACTGAAAAAACTTGAACGTGCTATTAAGCAAAATAAGCGTGACATCAAAGACACACTGTATAAGTTAGCGCATTCTTCTAGACTCGGAGACTATCTTGTCGACACACAAGTACACTTTAACGGTGGGGAAGAGACATTGCTTGTGCGTGGTGGGTTTAACAATGTGCTTAAAGCTACAGTTGTGGCGCGAAGCCCTGGGGGGTTCTTTTACATTTTGCCTCAGAGTATCTCTCACTTAAAAGAAAAAGAGTCGGCTTTGGTTTCGAGTAAAGAAGAGATTATTTACCGTTACTGTAAAGAGATATCGGCTGTGTTTTTTAAGTGGGAACGATTTTTAGCATTTATCAACAAAGAGTATGACCGCTTTGACCATTATCAGGCTAGGGTGAGCTTTGCTAGGGCAAAGGAGTATGCGTTTATTTTGCCAAGTAAATCTAAACGTATTAAACTTGAAGATTTTGCACACCCTGCCATAGAAAATCCTGTACCGATTTCTATGGATTTCAATAAGCAGATTATGCTGGTAACTGGTGTTAATGCGGGTGGTAAAACAATGTTGCTTAAATCTATGCTAAGTGCTGTGTATATGTCTAAGTATTTGCTTCCTTTTAAGTGTGATGAAACTAAGACAGAAGTAGGACACTACAAAAGTATAGAAGCAGTCATAGATGACCCACAGTCGGTGAAAAATGACATCTCAACCTTTGCAGGACGTATGCAGGAGTTTGCGAAACTTTTTAACAAAGAAGATGCCATCGTGGGTGTGGATGAGATAGAGTTAGGTACAGACTCTGATGAAGCAGCAAGCCTTTTTAGGGTAATGCTCGATGAACTTCGTAAAAAAGGTATCAGTTTCATCGTGACCACACACCATAAGCGTTTAGCCTCACTTATGGCAAGCGATGATGAGGTAGAACTTATCGCTGCACTGTACGATGAAGCACGTCGTTTACCTACCTATACTTTTTTGCAAGGCAGCATTGGTAAGTCGTATGCCTTTGAGACAGCAGAGCGTTATGGTGTCCCCGTGGGCATCGTTAAGCAGGCAAAGACAGTGTATGGTGAAGACAAAGAAAATCTTAATGAACTCATAGAAAAGTCCACTTCACTCGAACGTGAAATGCGCATGAAAATAGCGAAGATAGATGAAGAGTTACAGGCAGTAGAAGCGAAAAAAGTGAAGCTAGAAGAGGATGAGTTTAAACTTCAAGAGCAACACAGAAAAGCCATAGCCACACTTGAAAACCGTTACAATGCAGCAACTAAAAAAGCGCGTGAAGCGCTTAAAGTGAAAGAGTCAACAGAGGGTAGGCGACTGCTTAACGTGGCACACCAACGCAAAGACTTCAAACAAAAAGAGCTGGCAAGCGTAGATGAAGAACCTTTAAAAGAGGGCGATAAAGTGAAGTACCGTTCTCACAAAGGTGAGCTTATCTCTTTGCGTGGAAAAGATGCGACTATCATCGTAGATGGTTTGAAAATGCGTGTACCACTTTCGCAACTTAAGCGTAGAGGTGACACCCCACAAGTAAAGCTCAAACCAAAACCACGAAAGCCAAAAGTAGATGTAAATGTAGAAAAGTCAGGAGCTTCGGTCTCTGTGAAGTTACTTGGAATGTATGCAGATGAAGCTTTAGATACGGTCGATAAATTTCTTTCAGATGCCCTTGTCAATAATCTGAATGAAGTGCAGATTATTCATGGTACTGGGGGTGGTGTGCTGTCTAAGTTGGTCGGTGAATATTTGAAAAAACATCCTAAGATAGGGAAATATTATCGTATGCCTGGGAACTTAGGAATCACTGTAGTTGAGTTGTAGCTAATTTTTAACTCCAAAGGGTATAATATAGCCATTAAAATGTTTTAGGAGAAAGCTTTGAATATAGCTGACGTGAAAAAAGAATTAAGTAGTGATGAAAAAGTACTCGAGAGTGCTTTTAAGTTAGAGACACTGTATAAAAAACATAAAGTAAAGATATGGGCTGTTGTAGTCGCGCTTGTTGTCTTCTTTGGTGGAAGAGCGATTCAAGATGCGATGCATGAATCCCAACTTTCTACAGCCAATGAAGCGTTTATAACGTTACAAAAGAACCCTACAGATGAGAAAGCATTTAAAGCGCTTGAGGCAAATAACCCAGCACTTTTAGAACTATTTTTCTATGCACAAGCGGTGAAAAACAAAGATGCCAAAACATTTCAAAAGTTAAGTAGCAGTAAAAACAGTGTGATAGCTGATGCCAGTGCTTACAATGCAGGTGTGCTTAACAAAAAGCCTGTAGATTCTGTACTCTATAATGAGATGGCACTTTTAGAAGAAGCATACCTTGCCATAGGCGAAGGAAAACCTAAGGTAGCTAAAGAAAAATTAGAAATGATTGATGAGCGTTCACCTCTTGGGGTGATTAGTGGCTTTCTTAAACATTCTCTCATAAAGGCAAACTAATGAAAGTAAAAACTCTTTTAATTTTAACGAGCTTGGCACTTCTTTTTTCTGCATGTAGTTCTAAAAAATATTTTGAACCAGACAACACGTATTCAGCTTCTTATGCCTCTAAGTCATACGGTGGTACGATGGTAAATCTTAGCCGTGATGGTGGAACACTAGACAATGAACATTATCTTGGTAAAGCAGGTGTCAATGCGATATCTTTAGGAGAAGGGTATAGATTTCTCAATGAAAACAATGCCTATGTACTTGCCGCAAATGCAGAGGGCTTACTTAAAGTCATAGACAAGCAAACCAAAGAGCCTATACGTGCAGTGTCACTACACGTACCCGTGGTTTCTGCAACCATTCACAATGGTGTCATAGCGTATATCTTAAATAACAATACCTTTGGTATCTATCAGATGAATGATAACAGAAAAGTGGTTGAAAGTCGTTCAGAGCAAACATTTGCTATCGATACAAGAGCAGCAAGTCCAATGTTTATCGAAAACTTGGTTGTTATGCCAATGCTTGATGGTAAACTCATTATCGTAAATGCAGCTGATCCTGAAAATGCTAAAGTGGTATATATCTCTAGTGCATCGGTATTTAACAATGTGATTTACCTCTCACGTATGGGTAACACAATGGTTGCTGCGACACCAAAAAGACTTATTACGCTTGGGACAGGTGGGAAACAAGAGTATAAAGCCAACATCTCAGAAGTTGCTATCGATGATGGTACTATTTACCTCTTTACAAAAGAGGGGCAAATCATTAAGCTTAATGGGCAACTTGAAGCTGTCGCTACTGCGAAGTTCAAATTTGCCCACTATGCAGCAGGAACAGCCTTTGGTGGTAGAGTATTTGGTTTAGACCAGCAAGGCTCACTCATCGTACTTAACAGCGATTTAACAAAATCTAAAATCTATGATTTGGGTGCTGTAGGTGAACCTGCATTTATTACAGGAACAAGACTCTATAAAGATGGAGATGTAATTGAACTTTCCAAATTAGGTTATGAGTAAGAGTAATTTACTCACGGCCTTTGAAGAGTATCTGAGTGTCACTAAGGCACTCGATACACTTACTATATCTTCTTACCTTTCTGACCTTACCCAACTAGAAGAAAAAACCCAAAAAACACTTACTAAACTAGACACAACAGATGTTTTAGGGTTTTTGGCTGGTTTTGATAATAAACGTACGCTTAATCGGAAACTCTCTTCGATTAATGCTTTTTTCACCTTCTGTCACAAGCAGGACTTTACACATGAGAAGATTAAAATCCCCATGGCAAAAGTCCCTAAAAACCTTCCCAAATATGTGAGCAATGAAGAGATACTTGATGGGCTCAATCTGATAGACAGAAGTAACCTTATGGGCTTGCGTGATTATGCGTTGATACTTTTTTTATATGCCAGTGGTTGTCGTATATCAGAGGCACTTTCAGCACAACGTGCTGACATCGTAGAGGGCTGGCTTAAGATTCGTTTTGCTAAAAGTGAGAAGGAGCGTGTGGTACCTCTGGCTCCTGTGGCAACACAGGCATTGGAGCGTTACCTGTCAGAGCAGTCTATGTCAAGCCCTTATCTTTGGCTCAACTATAGAGGCGAACAGCTTAGTCGTATCTCGGCATATAAAATAGTGAAGAAATATTTGGGAGTCTCGCCTCATGTCTTACGCCACTCCTTTGCCTCTTCTCTCATCATAGGTGGGGCAGATTTGCGTGTGGTTCAAGAGTTGTTAGGTCATGCATCACTTGAGACAACACAGATTTATACCCATATACAGAAACAGAATTTGGCAGATACTATGAACAGTTATCATCCACTAAAAGGAGTCTCATGAAAGAGATAGTTGAAAAAATGAATGGTAAAAATATCATTTGTAAATCTTTGGAAGAGATTGCACCTAAGACTTTGGGTTCACGTAAAAAAGTATCACTCTATGTTGGGGTGGATTTAAAAAGTTATTACTGCATGATGATTAAGCTTAGTAAAAAAAGTCGTGTTTTACGTAAAGAAGTGGAACAACTTATGCAACTACACGAAAAGATGGAAGCCTATAAAAAGACAAAAATTACAAAGAAATATATCTGGATAGAAGCGCCTTTATGTTCAAAAGCAAAGGCGCTACTTGAGGAGAATGGATGGAAAGTTTGGCATCATGACTAATATACTTTTGGCTGATATTGGTAATACACATTTTCACATTTATAATGGTAAAGAAGTGGAGCATCTTAGCTATGATGATGCTATAGAAAAATATGCCAAAAACGAGATGTGCTATATCTCTGTGAAACATACACTTGGAGAGAAGATAGAACATATCAAAAGTTGGAAGAATATCTCTTCTTCTATGGGTATAGAAGGGGAGTATGAGACAATGGGTGTAGATAGAAAAGCACTTTGTTTAAGTCATGAAGATGGCATCTTTGTGGATGCAGGTTCAGCCATTACTGTAGATGTGGTAGAAGCGGGTAGGTATGTTGGTGGGTTTATTTTACCTGGCATAAAGGCGTATCTACAGAGTTATAAATCTATCTCCCCAGTGTTGGATATCTCACTTGATATTGCACTCAAGCTTGAAGAACTGCCTACTACAACAAAAGAGCAGATAAGCTATGGTATAATCGCGTCTATAAAAGCACTCATAGAGAAACATAGTAAGGGAAAAACACTCTACTTTACAGGTGGAGATGGAAAGTTTTTATCAAGCTATTTTTATCAAGCTATTTACGATGAAACACTGGTTTTTCAAGGGATGCAAAAAGCACTAGGGGTCATGGGTTGAATTTTTTAATAAAAAATTAAAGCCTTGACCTCAAAGGAATAAGAATGTTAACAGTAGCACTTCCAAAAGGAAGAATCGCAGAACAGACCCTAGAGATATTTGCAGAGATATTTGGTGGAGAATTTAAGTTTGAAGGTAGAGAACTCATACTCGATATGGGTGAGTTTCGTTTTTTAAATGTACGTAACCAAGATGTACCAACCTATGTAGAGCATGGTGCTGCAGATATTGGTGTGGTTGGGTTAGATGTAATTACAGAAAAAGAGTTAGACATTATCCAACTTCTTGATATGCAGTTGGGTAAATGTAAAGTTGCCATTGGTATTAAAAATGAAGATGAGCTTGACTGGTCACGTCCTAACATTAAAGTAGCTACTAAAATGGTAAATATCACTAAAAACTACTTTGCCAAAAAAGCTGTAGGTGTAGAAGTGGTAAAGCTTTACGGTTCTATAGAGCTAGCTCCTCTAGTTGGACTTGCAGATGCCATTGTAGACATTGTAGAGACTGGTTCTACCATGAGAGAAAATGGACTCAAAGTGGCTGAAGATATTATGGACTCTTCGGCACATCTTATCTCCAATAAAAATAGTTTTTATGCTAAAAAAGAAGAGATACTCTCTTTGTATGAAAAAATCAAAGCAGTTGTAGAAAGAAATGCCTAACAGTTCTAACTCTCTTGACCTCTATGCCAAAGTAGAGGACTTACTAGGCGTAAAAGAGGCAGCTCCTCGCCTCTACGCTCACTACCTTCTTTTTTTAAATACCATAGATTTTGATACCTTGTTAGATGTTGGTTGTGGCTCTGGAGACTTCCTTATACAGATGCAACAAGCATTAGATATATCACAAGTTAAAGGTATTGATTTAAGCCCTGTCATGGTATCTAAAACTGTTGAAATGGGTTTAGATGCAGAGTGTGTTGACCTTTGTGAGTTAAACGGGAAATATGACGTAATTACAGCAGTGTTTGATATGCTGAATTACCTTACACCTCAAGCTTTAGAAAGTTTTTTCATCTGTGTAAATGAACATCTTAATGATGGTGGTGTTTTTCTTTGTGATATCAATACACTCTATGGTTTTGAAAATGTAGCTGTAGGTTCTTTCATTGTTGATGATGAGGAACGTTTTTTAACGGTAGATAGCGACTATGAAGAGGGTGAGTATATCTCTGAGTTTACACTCTTTGAAAAAGAGAATGCATGCTACAAAAAATCACAAGAGACAATACGTCAGTATTATCATACAGTTGATGATTTGGTAAAGTATTCTAAGTTAGAATTGCTTGTAAGTGATGAGGTTAATTTGTATGAGTTAGAAGAATCTGATAAAACATTTGTGGTATTAAAAAAGGCGTAGGGGTCGATTCTATATCGACCCAAATTGTAGGGTGGTGTGATGCCCAACGGAAATACCCTTGGGGTGTGCTATCGCACCAATAAGATAATTATCTTACATTCTCAAAAGGGTTTTCTACAACATTCTTTCTATCTACGATGTATGGAATAAGTGCTGTTTGTCTAGCTCTTTTGATAGCTACTGTTACTAGCTCTTGGTGACGTTTACAGTTACCTGTAAGACGACGAGGCATGATTTTAAATCTTTCACTTAGTGAAAATTTAAGACCTGCTAGGTCTTTATAGTCGATAAACTCAACTTTTTGCTCACAATATTTACAAAATCTTTTTTTAAACTTTCTTCTTTCTGCCATGGTGTTCTCCTAAAATGGTATTTCATCTTCATTGATGTCAATCTCTGGAATATTTGACGTTGGTTGTGGCGCTGCTGCTGGCGCAGATGGTGCAGGTTGGCTATAGCTGTTTTGTTGCTGTGCAGGCGCTTCGTAAGAAGAACCTCCTTGTTGACTATATCCATTTCCACCCATAGGTGCTGCTTCATCTTTGCTTCCTAGCATTTGGAGGTTTTCCACAGTCACTGAGTGCTTGCTTCTTTTACTTCCATCTTGTGCTGTCCACTGGTCTAACTTCAATCTTCCGTCTACTAAAACTTTGCTACCTTTACGTAAGTACTGGTTGGCAATCTCAGCAGTTCTACCAAAGAATGTGATGTCAACAAAAAGAACTTCTTCTTTCTGCTCACCGGTTTGAGATTTAAATTTACGTGATGTTGCGATGGCAGTATTACCAATGGCAGCTCCACTTTGTGTATATCTAACTTCAATATCTCTGGTTAGGTTTCCTGCTAAAATTATCTTGTTGTACATAAGGTTGCTCCTGTTAAGTGCTTTTAATTACGCTTCTGTTGATGTAGCGGCTGGTGCAGTTTCTTCTGCAACGGGTGCAGCTTCAGCTACTGGGGCAGTTTCTACTACAGACGCAGCTTTTTTGTTTGCTGCTTCTACAAGTTTGTTAAATTGTGTAAGCTCTTTTTGCTTCATATATTTAACAGTTAAAAACTTGATAACGTCTTCGTTAATCTTAAGGTTTCTTTCAAGCTCGTTGATAAGTGTACCTTCAGCTTTATAAAGAAGAACAGTGTAGTAACCTCTGTCATTTTTTTCTACTTGGTAAGCAAGTTTTCTCATACCCATATCGTTAGTAGCAAGAAGTTCACCACCGTTGGTAGCAACGATTTCTTTGATTTTTGCAATCTGTGCTGCAGTCTCTTCGTCTGTCAGTGTAGGTTTAACTACAAACAGTGTTTCGTAACATGTCATAATGTTTCCTTTTGGTTTAATAGCCCATAGAAATGCGAGCAGTATTTCAACTCGTCCAAAAATGAGCAAGAATTTTGGAACGGTAATTATATCTAAATGACCTTAGTATATTATTAACTTATAGATACCCTTGAAGTTTGATAAGCATACTGTAAAGTAAGACTTCTTTTTGCGTGCTAGGAGCTTTTTTGATAGCTAATTCACTCTCTAACAAATGTTCGTAAATTTTCAGCAAAGAGGCAGACTTCACACGCAATGCAAGCTGTGCTTTTTGTTCTTCTATAGGCTTAGGAAGTTTGTATCCTAAAATAGCTGCTGAGTCTACGTGCCCGTTCAGTTTTATGTACGCGTGAAATAAAAATATCTGGTTTACAAAATACTGTGTAGAACGAAGTATAGAAGCTTCATCTTCGCCGATGTCTAGCAGTTTGGTTATGGTATCGGTAATTGGTTTTTTGTTAAAAAGATCTATGAGTAACTGTTCTGTTGCCAGTGGTGCAGTTGAGTAGACAAGTCTGTCTATGTCTTTGCCTGTGACTTTGGTGCCGAGTATGGCTAGTTTATCCAGTTCATTGGCACAGAGTGAGAGGTTATTGTTGAGTACAAGCATGAGGTGTTGCAGGGCATAGTGGTCTATGTCCAGCTGTATCTGTTGGGCTTTTTGCTGAAGGACAGCAATGCCATCTCGAATGTTAGGTTCAAAAAACCGTACCCACACTCCACCTTTTTTGTCTGTAAACGCAGCCTGCATAGAACGTGCATCTTTAGCCGCTCCAGCGTAGCCATAAAGAAAGTAGTTATCAGGATTTTTGTTTGCCAGTTCTACGAGTACATCGAGCTCTTTTTTGGGTATCTTCTTCTCATGTTTGATCACTACAAGATTTGTGCCCCCAAAGAGTGAGGTTTGAGACAAAAAGTTTTTCGCCTGTTCAAAATTCCATTCATCATGGTACAGAGAAAGCATAGAGTCTTTTGCATCGAGTTGTTTAATGTAACTGTCGATGTAATGGTCCACCATATAGTCATTTTCACCATAAAACAGAACAGCTTTAGGGAGTGATTGGCGTAGGCGTTGGTCAAATTCTCTTTGGTACATTAGGAGGCTGCCTTTTGTGTAAGCCCTAAACTTTGCATATCTTCCATGATTTTTTGTGCAAGATAGTAGCCTAAATAAGAAGGTACGGCATTACCTACCATTTTGTATCCAGCCATGACATTTTTATAATAAAACTTGTGTGTATCTGGGAATGTTTGAATTCTTGCACACTCCCGCACAGAAAGTCTTCTGTATAGATGCTCTTTTGTGGGGACAAAAATACGTTTATTTTGTTCTACAAATTGCATTTTTGGTGCTTGTGGGTGTATAGGAGCATGTCTTCCCCCTGCTTGTATGGTAAAGGATGGTTCTTCCCAAGAACGTACACGGTTACGTGACATGAACATACTAGAAAATGTACCTATAGCGTATTCGTGGTTATCCAATGTACATGTGTCACCATTGGTATAGTTTTTTTCTTTTGCAGGGAGTGCACTGTCTTTAATGTCCCAAATAACATCTTTTAGATAACGTTTTTTATCAAAACCAACTGGAAATTCAAATTCCATATTTAAGTCTTCTCTGTATCCTACAAAGAAAACACGTTTTCTATCTTGCGGTACTTTAAAATCATGGGCATTAAGCATCTTAAATGAAAGTTTGTATCCACTCTCTTTAAAAAGTGTCTTGATATTTTCGAGTGCATCTTTATGTCGTGTAGCCAACATACCAGAGACATTTTCAGCTAGAAAGAAAAGAGGTTTTTTATCTTTTAAGAGTCGTATAAATTCAAAAAAGAGTTGTCCTCTATGGTCATCTATACCTCTGAGACTTCCTGCCTCACTCCAACTTTGACATGGCGGTCCACCGATGATACCTAGAGTTTCAGGTATTTCATTGGATGGTATTTTGGTAATACTTCGTCTATCTAACTTAGTATGTGGAAAGTTTTTCTCATAAGTTTCCCAGATGTCTTTGTCGTATTCATTTGCCCAAATGGTATTGAATCCAGCTTTTTCAAAGCCTAAGTCTAAGCCGCCTGCACCAGAGAAGAGAGAGATTATATTCATCTTTACACCTTAAATACTAATAACTTCGCATCTACAAGTTGTACAGGGTTATTAGGATTTTTTATTTTAACATCTTTTACACTAATCTTGTCATTGTTTAATGCTTCAATAGCTTCTTTATCTGCATCTGGCAAAGTGTAATATTTTTCTTTTTGTAAAAGTACAATACATTGAAATTCTGCCTTTTCATCATACTCATAGATATAGGAAAAAGTTTTATTCGGATTGTCAATATGCCACATACCACGTATGCGTAAATCTGTGATACCAAGAGGGTCAACTTTTTTAACTTTACCTAGCTCTTTTGTTTCTGTAAATTCAACATTTGGAATAGTGTTTATGCCCTCTGAAATGGTATTTTTTATACGTTCATAAGTCGCTTTATCTGCACAAAAGCAATCCCCATAGACAAGCCATAATGATTTAAGTGTTGTCTTTTGAGTATAGCCAATAGTATAAAGCATATCTTTTTCTATCCAAGATTCACAAGCTTTGCAAGCCTTGGTTATCATTGGACTATCGGCATATAATTTTGCTTTTGGGTAAGAGCTATTTAAAGCTATAGCGGAATTTTTAGATTCTAATTTCTTAATTTCAATGGCATCAGAATTTTTAAGCATTAGGTCAGGTGGATTATTTTTGTTTCCTTGATAAGAGTATATCTTTGAAAACTCCTCTAAACGTAGTGTTTCATCTGTCATATTGTGTGTAGATGCAAATATATTTTGAATATAGTGTTCTAAGCCTTCACCCATATTATTGGCTCTATTGTTGCCATTTGTCACAGTAGAAATATTTTGCTGATAATTATTAACAATATTTATAAATGCTTTTAGTATATTAGACATAGTACCTCTAGTTATTTGATGGTGTAAGTTTATCTGAAAAAAAGAGAAAGAAGAAAAAATCTTTCAAATTGTCATATTTTTACAACTCCATCTCTTCTTTACTCAATTTCTCTATAAGTTCTGTCATAATCACCGCTTGAGCGATGTTCACTTCGCTTATCTTGACACGTATTTTATCAAAAAGCATGACATTATCGCCATGGAGGTTTACCGTGATGCCTTTGATGTCGCCTAAGAGTACGGCTTTTGCAGCTTCGCCTGCTTCTATGACTTCTGCTTCAAAGACTTCGTCTAAGTGTTGTTCTGCCCAGCGTGCGAATTTACGGTCTCTAAAGTCCCATTCACACTTGGTAGCTTCACGTTCGAGTTCAGAGACTCTGGCACAGAGAGGTTCTATGTTTCTAAGCAGATAGCTTGCCTCTTCTTCATCTTCGCGTAGTTGTGTTTTGATGAGCCTGTGCAGTATGAGGTCGGAGTATCTACGTATAGGTGAGGTAAAGTGGCTGTAGTGGCTAAAGCCCAGTCCAAAGTGTCCGACATTGTGCGCAGCGTAAGAGGCTTGGCGTAGTGACTTGATGACCATCGCATCGACCTCAGAGGCTAAGCCCATTTTGTCAGCCTCTTTTTGTATGGCACGTATCAGTGAAGGAGAGTCCTCGTACTCTTGCACGTAGAGTCCTATGGCTGCAAGTTCTGTAAGTAGTTGCTCTATGCGTGAGAGCTGTGGAGGCTCATGGATACGGAAGATGCTGTCACCATCTCCCTCGAAACGTTTTGCAGATGCCTGGTTGGCTAAGAGCATACACTCTTCTATGAGAGAATGAGAAGGGGTGCCTGTTTCTATACTTGTCTCTTTGAGTAGGTGGTCTGCATCTATGCTGAGTTTCATCTCTTCACTTCTAAAGTCAAAACCATCTTTAAGACGCGCTTTTCGTAGCCTTTTGGTTATGTCATAGAGTGGCATCAAGTAAGTGAGTATCTCTTTTACTTTACCCGTAGCTTTGCTTCCGTTGTTGTCTATAATTTTGTCTATGTCATCATAATTAAAACGGTGTTTAGAGTGGATAATGGCTTCAAAGAACTCTTCTTTTAGTGGTTTGAGGGTGTTTCTGTCAAGTTCTATCTTGGCGACAAAGGCAAGTCTGTCAACACGAGGTTTGAGTGAACAGATATTTTCACTCAGTTCACGTGGTAGCATAGGGAAAGACTTGTGTGGCAGGTAAGTGGTAAAGCCACGTTTCTTAGCCTCTACATCTATGGCAGTAAAGTAGGGTACATAGTGACTTACATCGGCAATGGCAACGTAAAGTGTATGGGCTTGCATATCAAAATAGATAGCATCATCGAAATCTTTGGCAGTCACAGGGTCGATGGTACAAAAGTCCAAGTGTGTAAGGTCTACACGCTCAGGGTGTTCAGTTTTATCGACATCTTGTTCTACCTCTAGTGCCTCTGTGACACATTCGCTAGGGAAGGCATCTTCTCTGTGATAGAGTGCTAAAGAGATTTTCTCATCGACTCTGGCATCACCCAAGTGTCCAAAGACTTCCAAAACTTTGTCATCATCGATATCGACTTTCAGTACAGTGCCAAGCTTAAAGGCTTTTAAGTCCATGCCTTCCATGACTGCATGTGTAGGTTCTCCGGTACGGATGTTTAAAATGCTGAAGTTTCCTTGTTCATCACGGTGTGTGTAAGCGATGGTAAAGAGGTGCGCTTTGTCTATGACAGTGACTACCTTACCACTGGCTCGTCCACGTCTGGCAATGATACGTTTGACCACGACTTCATCTCCATGTTTGGCATCGCCTAAATGGTCTGGTTCTACGAGGAGGTCTTTTTGTTCTTTAAAGGCGGCTTCTACATAACCTCTACCATCTTTTCCCACATAGAGTCTGCCTGCACGGTAGAGTGAGTGAAGTTTCCATAAGCCTTCGACTTCCTCTACAGCATCAGTATCTTGTAAAAATTTGAAGGTGTTTTTATCTTCTTGTTCGATGTCTGAAATGAGACATCCGTTGGTAAGTTGTATCGCAAAGGCATTCATAGGTATCGGTCTTCTCTTTTCGTAAAAAATAGTAAGGTATTCATAAATTAGATTATATCTGAATTTGGATTTGACAAAAATATGACAAATTTATTTTATAATGTATTAGACACATAAATATTATGAGTTGTAATTTAGGGATTATGATTGTAGCATTATTAGATATGAAGGCTAAATTATGAAAATTAAAGTATATGTAAAAAATGGTTATAGAGTTATAAATGTGAGCGTAGGAGATAGTGTAAAAACTATCTCTATGATTTTTGATAGATGGGAGTATGTTCTCTAATCTTTCTATAAATACTTGGGTACTTGGATGCGTAGCAAAGAGTTGGCTAAGTGAGATATTTTTGTTATAATTTAATCATGATTATAAAAAAACTATTGACACTAAGTCTCTTTTTGACTGTTTCTCTCCTGGCTACAAGTACCATAACAACTATCACCCCTGCAATAAAAGAACGTATGATACAAGGCAATTCTTGGCATCAAGGTTGTCCTGTTGGGCTTCAAGATTTACGGTACTTACGCATAAAGTACCTAAGTTTTGAAGGTAAAACAAAAATGGGCGAGATGATAGTCCATAAAGAGGTGGCAGATGAGGTAGTAGATATCTTTCATGAACTCTACACTATAGGCTACCCAATACATAAAATGAAACTTGTCTCAGACTATAAAGGCAACGACTGGCAGTCCATAGAAGCAGACAACACCTCTGCCTTTAACTGTCGTAATGCTACAGGGAGCAAGAAGTGGTCAAGACACTCTTACGGCAAAGCCATAGACCTCAACTCTATAGAAAACCCCTATATTTCAAGAAGTGGACGCATAGCACATAAAGTATCACTACAGTATAGAAAACGTGTACATAAACAAGATACAGTTGCAGATAAAGCAGTTTTATTACAGAATGATAAAGCTACCAAGATATTTAAAAAGTATGGTTGGGAGTGGGGCGGTGACTGGTCAGGGGTGAAGGATTATCAGCATTTTTCGAAGTAAGGAAATATTTAAAATTAATTTATGTATCAATAAAGTGGTTAATTATAGAGCCACTTGCAAATTCAAACCCACCCAAGTGACTAATTTTTCCTTATAGTAATTTTTGAGCTTAAAAAAATCATTACAAGGTAAAATCTCTGATATTCTACCTCTAATTTGCTAATTATCT
>JALUYL010000036.1 GCA_027012955.1 Sulfurovum sp. | reverse complement strand
GATACATGAAAACTGCTTGTCTTTCGATGATGATTTTCTTTTTATCATCAACCGCATACGCGATAATCTTCACTGGAATAGCTGTATCTTTACGGGCATCATTACTTAACGATTTTGTGGCTTCCAACACCACAACCTTTTTCTTCTTTTTCCCTCCGGAGATTTTAAATGACTCCGATGGTCTTTTAATCTTAATATTGTCATTACCCACAATGTCAAAATAGTAAGTATGTGGCTTACTGTCCGTGTTGGCAAACATGAAAATATAGTCATTTTGTACCACACCATGCTCAAGCATCTTGTAGAGTCTTGGTGACTTGTTGATATCTAACAGCATATGTTCTTTTTTACTTCCCATAACAAAAAGTGCAATAAGAACAAGCGAGAGTACAGTAAAGTACGCAATCACCTTACCTCTAAAGTAGTTGGTTTTACCCTCATGTCTAAGTGTCTCTTTTTCTGAAGACCATTGCACAAGGCTTGGTTTACCTAAAGCACCCATCACTGAAGTACAGGCATCCACACACTCAAGACAGTTGATACACTCAAGTTGTAGCCCTTTTCTAATGTCAATATGTGTAGGACAAACTGTCACACAAGACTCACAAGTCGTACACTCTGCACTCGTGTCTACTTTAAGTAACTCTTTTTGTTTCTCAAATTTTTTCTCTCTTTCGTACCCATGCCCTTGGTAGATGTCTCCACCACGTAGTGGGTCATAGACTGCCATAATCGTGTCATCATCATACAACACAGACTGTACACGGCTATAAGGACAGATATAGATACAAAAGTTTTCTTTTATCAACACAACATCAATAATAATAAACAGCGCAATCCCTACAAGCATACCCACAAGTGTCATATGCTCCATAGGGTTCGCAAGATAAGCAAAGAAATCCTCAGGAGGGATAAAGAACCACATAAAATCTGCTGCTGCCAAAAATGCCAACAACGACCAAAGCAATACGGCGATGACTTTTTTTACCTTATTTTCCATCTTAGACATATCTGGGTCTTTTTGTTTGTTTTTAATACGTTTACGAAGCCCAAGCAGTTTTGTCTCAATTCCATCTCTATAAATTACACGGAAAATAGTCTGTGGACATGCCCAACCACACCATGCCCTACCACCTACAGCAGTCACAGCAAAAATACCTAGAAAAAGAAGCATGAGTAAAAATGGCATTAAGTAAAGCTCTTGCATATCAAAAGCAACCCCAGCAAGGTGTAGTTTTTTATGGTCAAAACTAAGTAAAAAGAGATGGTTCCCCCCTATGGTTATCCAAGGCATAGCAAGGGCTATCACCGTTGCTATCACATATGCCCAATATCGTTTAATTCGATACGGTACCCACTTTTTCAAATACTCTTTTGCCTGATTTTTCTTTGGTTTTGTTGCTTGGGCTACTGCTTCCATTATGCTGTCCTTTTTTCATGTAGTGCATCTCTTTCAAAAGGACAAATCAATACGATGTTGTCCACCTCTTTATCTTCAAATCCTTCAGCCACTCTGCCTATACTGGCTACCAAAGTTTTTAATCCACGTGATTCAATGTAGTCTTTTAAAGAAGAACGGCTCACTTCAAGTTGACGCGATATGGCAGAAACACTTTGTTTTTGTGCCAACATCGTCATGATTTCACCATGATAGACATCAAACTTAGAACTAGACTTACTCCCTTTAGGGCGACCTATCTGCGTGCCTTCTT
The DNA here is from genome assembly GCA_027012955.1 of Sulfurovum sp. Lineage (GTDB taxonomy): Bacteria > Campylobacterota > Campylobacteria > Campylobacterales > Sulfurovaceae > Sulfurovum. The sequence continues at coordinate 914 of JALUYL010000036.1, read as the reverse complement.
TAGGTGCTTTGCGTTGGGCTTCAAGCAAAGGAAAGACTTCTGCCATCTGCGTGTCTTTGTTGATACATAAATTCACATCACACACCCATAAGTCAACAGCATGACTCAACATACAGTTGATAATTTTCACCAGTTCATCCACTCTGGTACTCAATATAGAAAGAGAAGAAACAAATACCGTATGATCTCCTTCACCCAAAGACTTCAAAAATGTCTCAAACTCTTTACGCTCATCTATCAAGAGATCTTTGGTGGCATATTCGACCACTTCTTGCGTTATATCAATATTTTTTTGATAGGAAAATGTTAAGATGATATTCTTTTGTGCAATCAGATTTTCCAGATTGGGCACTTGTCGCATATAGGCATAAACCATAACTATCCTTTTTAATTTTGATAATATTATCTTATTTAACGATTAAAGTCAAGTTATTTTATACTTTTTACGTCAAATATCGCTTTTTATGCACTTTTATGCTAAAATAATAAAAAAATATTAGGTAACTCAACTTGAATTTAACACACTTAGACGAACAAAACAAACCCAAAATGGTCGATGTCGGAGACAAAGCCCCTAGTACCAGAATCGCTACTGCCTCAGGCATTATAGAAGTAGGACAGTTAGCCTTTGATGCCGTTATCGCCAACACCGCAAAAAAAGGACCTGTACTCCAAACGGCAGTCATAGCAGCAATTCAAGGCGCGAAGCAGACTTCAACGCTCATTCCTATGTGTCATCCACTTATGTTGACCTCGGTAAAAACCGACATAGAAGAACTTCCTGAACTCCCAGGCTTTAAACTCACAGTCACTGCCAAACTCAATGGGCAAACAGGCGTAGAGATGGAAGCACTTACAGGTGTCAGCGTCGGCTTACTCACCATCTATGATATGCTCAAAGCCATAGACAAAGG
>JALUYL010000035.1 GCA_027012955.1 Sulfurovum sp. | reverse complement strand
ATAGATAATTAGCAAATTAGAGGTAGAATATCAGAGATTTTACCTTGTAATGATTTTTTTAAGCTCAAAAATTACTATGAGGAAAAATTAGTCACTTGGGTGGGTTTGAATTTGCAAGTGGCTCTTTTATAAAAAAATATAGGTAAGAAAGTACTATTAAATTCTTCGATAAATAGGTTTAGTGTGCAGTAGTTATGTGGGTTGTTGCGAAGGAGCTTACGTACAGTAAGTGACTGAGTAAACTCCCGCATAAATGCTGTGCAATAAACCTATTTAAATACTCTTTTAAAGATGGCATCTACATTTTTTGTGTAGTAATCAAAGTTGAAACACTCTCTAATCTGCTCTTCTGAGAGAGATTCTCTAAGCTCATCGTCTGCAAGAAGGTACTGAAGATAAAGTGACTCACCCTTCTCATTGGTAGAGGACTTACCTTGCTGTATCTCTTCCCATACTTTCATAGCATTACGCTGTACGATACGGTATGCATCTTCACGGCTCACACCTGCTAAAGGAAGCTCAAGAAGTACACGTTGAGAGAAAACAAGTCCACCTGTGAGGTTAAGGTTTTTCATCATATTCTCAGGCATTACCGTAAGGTTTGCAATCACAGAGTTCATACGGTGCATCATGAAGTCAGTGGTGATAAATGCATCAGGCAACCAAAAACGCTCTGTAGAAGAGTGAGAGATATCACGCTCATGCCACAAGGCTACATTTTCCATAGCAGGGTTAGCATAGGCTCTTATCATACGTGCAAGACCTGTGATGTTTTCTGTAAGGATTGGGTTTCTTTTGTGAGGCATTGCAGAAGATCCTTTTTGACCTTTGGCAAAATACTCTTCAGCTTCATACACTTCTGTACGCTGTAAGTGTCTTACCTGTACAGCAAACTTCTCAATAGACGAAGCCATTGTTGCAAGTGCCGTTGCAAGTCTTGCATACCTGTCACGTTGAACAACTTGGTTTGAACAAGGCTCAGGTTTTAACCCTAGCTCTGCCATCGCATACTCTTCAAGCTCAAGTGGGGCATGTGCAAAGTTACCCATAGCACCTGAGATTTGACCTACAGCGATGACATCCATAGTCTGCTCAAGGTTTGTCAAGTGACGCGCCATTTCATCATACCAAACGGCTAGTGTTAAACCAAAAGTAATAGGCTCTCCATGGATACCATGTGAACGTCCTACCATCAAAGTCATCTTATGTTCTTCTGCTCTTTTTTTGATGGATTCCATAAGCATTTTTACATCTTCAATGATGATTTCCAATGAAGCTTTCATCTGAAGTGCCACACCAGTATCTACTGCATCTGAAGAAGTCATTCCGTAGTGGAACCATCTTGACTCATCACCCAAGCTTTCTGAAACACTTGTATTAAAAGCGATAAGGTCATGTTTCGTAATCGCTTCAATCTCTTCGATACGCTCTACTGAGAATGTTGCATTTTTTACAATCTTGTCTGCATCATCCTGTGGGATTTTCCCAAGTTTTGCCCACGCTTTCACTGCTGCTTTCTCTACTTCTAACCATGCTGCATATCTTGCATGCTGTGTCCACTTCTCTGCCATTTCTGGTCTTGAATATCTTTCAACCATTCTATATCCTATCTATCTATAATTTATGCTAGAATTCTACCCTAAAAGCTGTTATAAAGAGGTAAGCAAAGTATGCCATTCGTGAAAGAGAAATTCCATATTGAAGAAGGGACCATTGCGTTTCTTTACGTAATGCGTACGTTAAACTACACCCAAGGACAAGCCCAAAGACACATTGCAAAAGGACGTCTCATTATCGATGGTGAGTCTATGACACATACAGGTACCAAAGTTCAGGGTGATGTAGAGATGGTTTTCTTTCGTCCAAAAGGCAGAGGAGTACGCCCTACTTTTCAGAACAATAACTTTATGGTTTTCGAAAAACCCTCTGGGGTTTTAGTACATCCCAACACCATGGCTACCCCCTACTCTATGCTAGATGAAGTACGAAGTATCGCAGGAGACAATGCAAATGGTACGCACAGAATAGACATGGAAACCTCTGGACTATTCCTCGCTTCCAAACATAAAAAGGCAGAGCACCATCTCAAAAGTTCATTTGAAAATCGCACCATTAAAAAGTCCTATTTGGCATGGGTAGATGGCAAACTTACCGAACCATTTACTTCTACAGAACGTATCAAAGTGAACAAAGAAGGCTATGAGGAAACTAAGCATAAAGTCTTTATATCAGACGAAGGGAAGACCGCACATACAGACTTTGTACCTTTGGAATATGATGCCAACTTGGATGCAACACTCATAGCCTGCTACCCTCACACAGGACGGCTTCACCAGATACGTATCCATTTGTTTCACGTGAAACATCCTATTTTAGGAGACCCTATCTATGGTGCTTCGTATGCGGCAAGTGATGACTATCTGGACATGACACAAAGCGATGAAGACAGACTCATCCAACATGGTGCACCACGCTTGATGCTACATGCACATAGTCTTGAATTTGTTTATGGGAGTCGGTTTTATATTGAGAGTCGAGAGGATTTTGTGTCACAAAAATCTTTGATATATCCTCCTGAAAAAAGGGTTTTTAATAAGAGCCACTTGCAGATTCCCAAAGACAACCCACAATTTAAGCTAAATTGAATTTCAAAAAAGCCCTTAAACCCTCATAAATGTTATAATTATCTACCAAAAAAAAACAACACTACAAGAACAAAC
>JALUYL010000034.1 GCA_027012955.1 Sulfurovum sp. | reverse complement strand
AGAACTTATATCTGATAAACCATTCTGGGCATAGTGTTAGCATAAGGTATTATAGCCTAAAAACTATAGCTTACTTTTGCATAGACGGAACGTCCTTCTGTTGCATAGCCATAAACAGATTGATAGTCTTTATTAAAGATGTTTTTAGCATTGATACTTAGATCAAAGTTTTGCATAATTTTTGTACTGAAGTTTAGATTCCATAGGGTGTAGTTTCCTGTTGGAACATTTGATGCTACTGGGAAGCCACCATCTGTGTCAAATCTTTCTCCTACATATAGGGCATCTACACCGAAGTGCATTTCATTGATATAATAAGCCAAAGAGGCATTGAGTGTATCTTTAGCACGTCTGATAAGGTCTGAACCATCTTCTTTTTTATAGTCAAATAAATGTGTATAGTTTGCATTGGCTATGAGGTCTAATGTGGGGAAGGTATAATCGCTTTCTATTTCAAGTCCTGAAAATTTTGATGTACCATTAACGTTATAATATCCAGATGCACCGTTATCGTAATCAATAGTATCTTTGACAGTATTATTAAAATAAGTGATAGTTAACAATTGCTTATAACTTGCACCAATATCATAGCCTTTTGTATAGCTTGGTTTAAGTGTTACACCTAAGACAGGATTTGCATATTGATAAGCACTTGGGACATCAGATGATGTATAATAATTTACAGAAGTGGTAAAATCTTTTATGAAGGTATTATCGTGCTTAAGTCCTATTTTATAGGTTGTTTTATTGTCAAATTTACTATAGTTGTCATATCTTAAATTTGTTTCAAATAATGTATCTTCAGATATTTTGTATGCATTTGAGAGATAGATCGCTTTATTTGTATAATCAACTTTATTAATACTGTTAAAAAATAATGAATGATATTGATTATCTCCAGTGATATTTTTATGTTCAAAACCTATAATAGCTTTGTTCCTCGTATACTCAAAAGTGTTTATAAGAGAGAGTTCTTTTATTTTTGTAGCATAAGTGCTTATTCCACCAAAAGGATTCGTAGCTTCTCTATCATATTTACCTTGACTGGCAAAGAATTGGGCACTATAGTTATTGTGTTTAAATAGGTATTCTAGAGCAATATTTGTCTGTTTTGCATTAATTTTACTAAAATCATCATTAGCATTTGTTACATCATAGCCTAGGTCATTATTTACATGGTTATAGCTAAGTTTTAATTGATTATTTACATCCCAGGTATAGCCAATCTTCATGTTTATGTTTTTGTTGGTATAGCTATCTGATTCTGATGGACGTGGAGCTTTTGCAGAGAAACCTTTTGTATCTAAATATGAGGAAATTATCTGTGCAGTAAACTTTTCATCTTTATATGAAAGAGATAAATCTGTTCCTTTTGTAACATACGAGCCATAACTAAGACCCAATGTTCCATGTACACCAGATTTTGCATTTTTTGTAATAATATTGATGACACCTGCACTAGCATTGCTCCCCCAAATATTACCCGCTCCGCCTTTAATAATTTCAATTTGTTCTATGTTGTCTGTTGTTAGAAATTCTAATTGAGCTGTGCCATTGGTAGTACTAGGGTCATTGAGACGCATGCCGTCTAATAGTACAAGGACTTTACCAGAGTCTGCACCACGCACAAAAAATGATGTTTGTTGCCCAAGTCCACCTGCGTGTGAAACTGATATACCCGATACTGTACTTATAGCTTGTGCTACTGTTTGGTAGCCATGTTCTTTTATATCACTAGCTGTGATGACAGTGATATTGGCTGTAGTATTTTGGATAGATGTAGGGACTTTATTGGTAGATACCACGGTGATGTCTTCAAGTGTTGTATCTGCAAATGTGTAGGTAGTGAGAAGTAGTGTAGCCGTTATGAGGCTGAGTATTTTTGTTGTCATGTGTGTATTTCCTAATGAAATATGTAGGTCGGGGTGTCCTCTCCCCGACGTTAATTTGAATAATTAGCGTATTTACATTCATAGTATGTGTCGGGGAGAGGACACCCCGACCTACGAATATTTATGTATAAAATAGATAGTTTTAAAGATTATATTGAAGGAGGAGCCGTTTTCTGAGGAAGAAGTGAATATGCAAGTTTATGGTACTGAAAATTAGAGTCAAGTGTACTTAGCTTGTGCATTGTAGAATACATTGCAATAACGATAAGTTTAAAGTACTGTCTATTATGACCACGTAAATATTTCTTCATGGGCGAATTATAACTTGCATAACTTAGATTAAATTAAATAAAGTATAATCACTTCATTATTAACAGGAGCATACAATGGCAATAGAAACTATTTCATCAACAGACGCATTTAAAGCATTGGTAACAGAAGTTACTTCACAAACAGGGTATAAAGAGCCTATGGCATTTGGTATTGCACGTGTAGACAGAGGGCAGAAGAATGCAGAGAAAATCTTACAGGCAAACTTTGGACTCATCAACTGGAAAGAGAACTTTGGGAGCGCAGCAGTGTTCATCAAAGCACTTCAAGAAGCTAAAATAGCTGTAGACTTTTCTGGTTCTGAATGTGTAGCGACTATCAATGAAAACTTTGTAAACAATGCTATGGCAGCATTTGCGCCATATTTGGCAGAAGCAACAGGTGATGCACATAAAAATGTTCAAGTCATTAAAACACTTGCAAACATGGAAGACATCGGTAAGAACTTTAGAATTGTTTTTCTTTATGAAGATGCAAATCCTGAGTCAGTGGAAGCAGTATATCTTAAACTCTATGCACTTTCACAAAGTAAAGCAGCGCTTAGAAAAGTAAACCTCAATGGTGCATTCGGTATCTTGTCTAACGTAGCGTGGGTAGGGAACACGCCTTACGAACTAGACTACCTTAGAGACAACGAAATAGAGATGAAACTAAACGGAACTTACCCAACAGTAGACTCTGTAGATAAATTCCCAAGATTCTTACAACACGTGATTCCTGCGGACAATACAAGAATCCTTGAAGCATCTAAAGTAAGAATGGGTGCGCAACTTGCAGCTGGAACAACAGTGATGCCAGGTGCATCATACATCAACTTCAATGCTGGAACACTGGGCCCTGTCATGGTAGAAGGGCGTATCTCGTCTTCTGCAATTGTAGGTAGTGGTTCTGATGTAGGTGGTGGAGCATCTATCTTGGGTGTACTAAGTGGCACAGATGGTAACCCTATCAGCATCGGTGAAAACACACTTCTTGGTGCAAACTCAACGTGTGGTATACCACTTGGTGATGCGTGTATCATCGACGGTGGTGTGGCTATCTTTGCGGGGACTAAAGTTAAAGTAGCTCCTGCAGAATTGGTTAAAATCAAAGCAGCAAACCCAGATGCACAACTAGATGATAAAACAACATTCCGTGCAGACGCGTTCCAAGGACTCAATGGACTTCACTTTAGACAAAACTCTACTACTGGTGAGATAGTGGTACGTAGAAGTACAAGAGAAGTTGTATTAAACGAGGATTTACACTAAGCTATGAATGAAGAAAACGTAGTAGAACGTGTCTGCCTTTTGGCACTCATGAAAAAAGAGCCGCAAGAGTCACTCTCTGACATTCAAAAGATGCTTGTTGAAACAGGTATGTTTGAGATGAAAGAGTGTAAGTCTGTCTTTAAAAGCCTCAAAGAAGAGCAGTATATTTTTGAAGATGGTGGGCTTACTATGAAGGGTGTGATGGAAGCGAAGTTGGCTGAGGAAATGTTTAAGCAATAGCTTTTTAAGGTGTTGTCATGGGACAACACCCTACAGAAAATAATGCTAATGTAGGGTGTTGTACCCTTACAACACCAAATAAAGGAATCTTATGCGTGTAGATAAATGGTTAAGTGCAGTGAATGTAGTAAAACGTCGTACCATTGCTACAGATATGCTCAAGTCGGGTGTTGTGTTTATTAATGATATGAAAGCCAAAGCTTCTAAAGATGTGAAGATAGGTGATAAGATAACCATAGAGTATTTGAAGGGGGCGAAGCATTATGAAGTGCTTCAAATTCCTAAGACTAAGACAATCCCAAAATCTCAAAAAGAAGAGTTTGTAAAGGAACTTTAAATGGATAGTAAAACCCAATTTGAAAAACTGTTTAACAACGAAATGCCCCAAAATGAGGCACGTCAATTTCTTATAGACCTCTATGAAAAGGGTGAAAGTGGAGAGGATATTGCCGCAGCGGCATCTGTGATGCGTGAACACTCTATTAAACTCAATCTCTCAGATGAACTTCGTGCAAAAGCTATAGACATTGTGGGAACTGGTGGAGATAAGAGTGGTAGTTTTAACATCTCTACTACAGTTTCTCTTCTGCTTGCATCTATGGGACGTGTGGTAGCAAAACATGGAAACAGAAGCATTACCTCTAACTCTGGTTCAACCGATGTATTAGAAGCATTGGGAATCAACTTGGATTTAAGCATAGAAAATAAGATTAAGATGCTTGAAGAGACAGGGTTTTGTTTTTTCCCGGCAACTGACCACCACCCTGCGATGAAACACATCATGCCTATACGTAAATCTATAGAGCATCGAACAATCTTTAATCTTCTTGGACCTCTTACCAATCCAGCAGGCGCGCAAAAGTATCTTTTGGGTGTGTTTGATCCTAGCTATGTTAAAGTGATGGCAGAGGCACTCCTTGGGCTAGATACGCAGGCTGCCTATGTGGTCTCAAGTCAGGATGGTATGGATGAGATAGGTTTGGCGTGTAACACAACATTTGCCTATGTATCCGCAGGACGCATCGCTGAGGGTGAGATAAATCCTGAGACATTTGGATTTAAACTTGCACCTAAAGAGGCGATACTTGGTGGAGATGCAGACTTTAATGCCCAAATAACCAGAGATATTTTTGCAGGCATTGAAGAAGGGGCTAAAAGAGACATTGTGGTACTTAACGCTGCTTTTGCACTCTTTGTAGATGGAAATGTGATAGATATTCCTGAAGCCATCGCTATGGTTGAAGCACAGCTTGACAGTGGTAAGGCCTTGGAGCATTTGGATTTTATGGCTGATGTTAGTCAGAAATTGGCGTAATAATGATGAAAATCACTGCTTCACTCAATGAATTACATAAAGTAGTAGCGTATCTGAAAGAGACATTACCTCAAAATGCTATTGTTTTTCTTCGAGGTGACCTAGCAGCAGGGAAAACCACACTCACACAAGCTATCGCTAAAGACAAAGGTATTGAGGGTGAAGTGACTTCGCCTACATTTTCATTGCAACAGTGTTATGAAGGGCGTGATGGCACTTATTTGTATCATTATGACCTCTATAGACTCGACCATGAGGAGTTTATGCAGATGGGACTCTTTGAGGAGTTTGAAAAGTCTGGTTGGCATATGGTTGAGTGGGGGTCTGATGTGCTTAAAGCCTTTTTAGTGAGCGTTGGTTATAATGTTGCTATGATAGAGATAGAGCCATGCGAAAATGGTCGAATTTATACAATAGAGAGTTAAAATGCACACACTTGAAGCCATAAACCTTGCCAAAACCATTAAAAAAACACAAATCGTGCATGACATCTCTCTTCGCGTCAAATCGAAAGAGATAGTAGGACTTCTTGGTCCCAATGGTGCGGGTAAAACTACCTCTTTTTACATGGTATGTGGACTAACAGATGCAACTGAAGGTGAAGTCTTTTTAGATGGTGAAGATATCACAAAACTTCCACTGAGTGCAAGAGCACAGATGGGGATAGGCTACTTGCCACAAGAGTCGAGTATTTTCAAAGATTTGAGTGTTGAAGAAAACTTGCTTATTGCCGCTGAAGCATTGGATTTAGCAGAAGAGACCATTAAACCGCGTATAGAAAAGCTTCTTGAAATTTTTAACATCGAGCCTATTCGTTCACGTTTAGGGATTCGTCTAAGTGGGGGAGAGAGAAGAAGAGTAGAAATAGCGCGTGCCTTGGTGGGTGAGCCTAAGTTTTTACTTCTTGATGAACCTTTCGCTGGGGTTGATCCTATCGCGGTGATTGACATACAAAATATCATTAAGCAGCTTGTAGATTTAGATATGGGTATTTTGATTACTGATCATAATGTACGTGAAACCTTAGGTATCTGTGACAGAGCCTACGTGATGCGCTCAGGTGAGATGCTAGCTACTGGTACATCAGATGAGATAACCAATGATGAAAATGTTCGTAAGCACTATTTGGGTGAACATTTCACCTTTTAAATGACATTAAAAAAAGTAAAAATACTTCTAGATAATGAGGTTAAAGCACGCAATAATAGTGCTGAAATCTCTTTAGACAAACCAGACCCCCTCCTTATCGCATCACAATACAATGATGAAACCATTGCCCTTATATGTGCGCTGTTTGCTTATGGGAACGTAAGATTCATCGTCAAGTTTTTGCAAAGTTTGGACTTTTCGCTTCTTGATGCTTCCGATGAAACGATTAAAAAAACACTCTCATCACACTACTATCGTTTTCAAAATGCAGAGGATGTGAGTATGCTTTTTATAGCCCTAAAAAGACTTAAAAACATTGATAGTATTGAAAATATTTTTTATGAAGGGTACAAAAAAGAAGAAAATGTATTGGATGGATTATGGCATTTTATAGAAACATTAAAATCTATACATGGTTATAAAAGTAGGGGGTATGATTTTCTTGTTGGTTCTATACCTAAAAAAACGAGTGCTATGGGTACTTATAAACGCTATATGATGTACTTACGTTGGATGGTACGTAAGGATGCATTAGATATGGGTCTTTGGTCAAAGATAAACAAAAAAGATTTGATTTTACCATTGGATACACATACCTTTAAAGTTTCACAACGCTTAGGTTTGTTAAAGCGTAAAACATACGATATGAAAGCAGCTTTAGAACTGACTGCACGATTTAAAAAATTTGATAGTGCTGACCCTGTTAAATATGATTTTGCACTCTATAGGCTTGGACAGGAGAAATTAGCCTAAAATCTTAGCCCAAATTAAGTACAAAAAAGCTATAATCCGCACAATTATTTTATACAAGAGGATGTTTTATGGAAGGTGTATTTACTTACCTTGGCGGTATTTTTGGAGAGCATAACCACTCAGTTGTTTTAGTGGCGCATTTACTTTTAGTTTCTGTGATTGTACTTCTTATCGCTAAAATGGCTACAAAAAGTTTAAGAGCTGTACCTGCAGGTACACAAAATGTTATGGAAGCATACCTTGGTGGTGTGATTGCTATGGGTAAAGATGTGATTGGTGAAGAGCTTGCTCGTAAGTATTTACCACTAGTAGCTGCAGTTGGGCTTTTTATCTTTGTTTCTAACGTTATTGGTATTATCCCTGGGTTTGAATCTCCAACTTCAAACATTAACGTGACATTGCCTTTAGCGCTTATGGTATTTTTTTACTATAACTATGAAGGTATCAAAGAGAATGGTGTTGTAAAATATTTTGCACACTTTGCAGGACCTGTAAAAGTGCTTGCGCCACTTATGTTCCCAATCGAAATCGTTTCTCACATTTCAAGAATCATTTCACTTTCATTCAGACTTTTTGGTAACATCAAAGGGGATGACTTGTTCTTATGGGTACTTCTTATGTTAGTACCATTCATTGCACCACTTCCTGCATATCTTCTACTTTCGTTCTCAGCATTGCTTCAGACGTTTGTATTTATGATCCTTATCTACGTGTACCTTGCAGGTGCTGTAGCTGTTGATGATTCACACGAATAATTCTAACTTTGACTATGAGACTCAAAGATAAATCTTTAAGTTTTGTGGTTAATTTCCTTCTAGGCATAGCTTGGGCTACTGCCTTTTTAGGTGCTATTAGCATCTTTCTCTCTAACTATTCAAATTCTTTTCTTTTTGCATTGTTTGCAGCTGTATTTGCTATGGTACCTGGTTTGGTGGCTGTTTTATGTTTGGAACATTTCATTACCTCTAAAGAAAAGCTACATCTTTTACAAACCCAAACAAAACTACTTCAAGCACTTTTAGAAAAAGAACAAAATTCATAAATGCTAGCCTATGCCATCACCGACCCCACTACACTTGATTTTGATACCCTTAAAAAAGATTTAGTAAACTTTCGTGCTAAAGCTTCTATGATAGCCTATAGAGATAAACAAGCCTTAGAATATGCATCTAATGCCAAGCAATTTTTAAAATACGCGCATGGTTTTGAGAGGGTTTTGTTACATGGTGATTATGTATTGGCAGCGAAGTTGGGTGCAGATGGTGTGCATCTTAAAAGTACACAGTTTGCAGACATACAAAAGGCAAAAGAATTAGGACTATTTGTGGTCATGAGTACCCACACACTTGAAGAAGCAAAAAAGGCAGAGAGACTTGCTGCTGATATGTTGACCTATAGCCCTGTATTTGATACACCAAATAAAGGTGAAGCAGTAGGCTTAGAGGCTTTAAAAAAAGTGGTAGAGAGTGTTGATATACCTGTGCTTGCATTAGGTGGCATGGTTACACAAGCACAGATAGATGCTTGTACTGCTGTGGGAGCAGAGGGGTTTGCCTCTATCCGTTATTTTTGTAAAGATGGATTCACATATTAGGCAAATTTTTCCTAAGTCATTGAGCTGTAGCGTGTTAATTTTAAGGAAGAATTAGTCTTATTGTGAATAAAATGGCATAATGATTAAAGGATTCAAAGCATATCCATTGTCTATAACCCTAAACTTAATATCTTACAAGGAACGATGCGATGATAATTAGAAGATTTTTACGTTACTTTTTTGCACCCCTATTTTTTTTAGCTCTTTTGTGGCTTGGGTATTTTAAACTTTATGGTAACTTTCATCAAGTCAATTCCCAACTCTACCGAAGTGCACAACTCTACTCTTTTAATCTGCCTTATTACATAGATGAATATCATTTTAACAGTATTATTAATCTACGAGGTGCATCTGATGAGTCTTGGTATAAGGATGAGATAGCCATCTCAAAAGAGCATAACATTACGCACTACGACTTTGGATTTGGAGATAGAACCAAACAATCTGTTGAGACGATGAATAAGCTTGTAAAACTGATGAAAGAGGCAAAAAAACCTTTACTCATACACTGTAAAGCAGGAGCAGACAGAACCTCTTTAGCTTCGGCACTCTATCTCTATAGTACGCATGACAAAGAGAACCCCCAAGAGGCTATCTCCATTATTTATGGTCATTTTCCTTGGTTAGGCTCAAAAACAAAGGCGATGGATGAGAGCTTTTTACTCTATCAAAAAAATAGGAGACCTTAATGTTTAAAGAAGAGTATACACTTCTTCAACTAACCATACTTGCTGTTTTTATCAATCTTATTTTATACCATTACCCTTTTATAGCCTATGTTACAGAACACCTTGAACTCTCTAAAAGCAGTGCCTACATTACTTTTGGATGTGCTGTGATTGCCCTTTTTGCAGTACAAATGCTTCTTTTTCATCTTATGGCACTACTTGGGGTTCGATTTTTTAAACTCTTTTTGATGCTTACCTTTTTTGCAAACTCCATCGCTTTCTACTTTGTACAAACTTATAATGTTATTCTTGACCGTGCAATGATGGGTAATACACTGGGTACACGTTACTCTGAAGCCTCTGCCTATTTTGACTCTAAACTCTTGCTCTATGTTTTGTTTTTGGGTATTTTACCAAGTCTGATTATCTATAAAATTCGAATTAAACCCTCTAAAAGACAACATCTACTTCTATCTGGATTTGGTACATTTATATTAAGTGCATTAATCCTCTATCTTAACTCTTTTACATGGCTATGGCTCGATAAAAATGCAAAATATTTAGGGGGTCTTGCCATGCCTTGGTCGTACTCCATTAACGCTGTTCGTGTTGAACTTAAAAAGCGTAGAGCCAATCAAAAACAGATCCTCTTGCCTGATGGAAAATTTAAAGATAACAATAAAACAGTCGTGGTACTTGTCATCGGAGAATCGGCACGAGCAAGTGAATTTTCACTCTATGGCTACAACAAAGAGACCAATCCACAACTAAAAAAAGAGAATATTCTTGTCCTTAAAAACACCTACTCTACAGCAACCTATACCACTAAATCAGTAGCAAGTATTCTCTCTTATGATGGTTCTACCTCTAATAGCTATGAGCCTCTAACTAACTACCTGCACCGTATGGGAGCCTATGTAGAGTGGCGAACAAAAAATTGGGGAGAACCAAATCAGAAAGTAGACCATTTTTATCAAGCTGGTGAGCTGAAAAAAGCGTGTCAAGGTGAGGGGTGTGACTATGATGAAGTACTCATCTCCAATCTAAATAAAAATATACTTTCAGTAAAAGCGTCTAAAATATTGATGGTTCTGCATACAGCAGGTAGCCATGGACCAACCTATTTTAAAAAATATCCATCAAGCTTTGAACACTTCACTCCTGTATGTAAAACCGTTGACCTTAAAGAGTGTTCTAAAGAGTCGCTCTTTAATGCCTATGACAATACTATTTTATATACCGATTATTTTTTGGCTAAAACTATCAATAAGCTAAAAAAACTCCATTTACCTGTTCTTTTTTTATATCTATCTGACCACGGTGAAAGTTTAGGTGAATACAACCTCTATCTTCACGGCACACCTTATGCCATAGCACCTGATGTTCAGAAAAAAATTCCTTTTATTGTTTGGGAGTCAAAAGAGTTTCTTAGGCTTAAAGGCTTTACTCAACCCTATATTCAACCGAAAGAACGTTATGGACAGAATAATATCTTTCATACGGTTTTAGGTGCATTTGGGGTTGAGTCTTCTGTTTATAGGGAAAAGGATGATTTACTGAGTAAATAACTGCATTTTCTCAATGTTACTTTTCTTGAAACTTTCTAAGTTCTGTATAGTCAAGTGCTCTGATTTTATCTTCTAATATTTGTAACACTTCTAAGAGTTCTCGTGAAGATCGTTTTAGATACTCTAAATGTATTTTTGCTTTTTCTCTATCTAATTCAGATACTTTTTTAGTATTAAATGTCAATATTTTTTTTAGAAAAGATTTTTGTTCGGGTTTGACAAAAAATATAAAATAGATTTTTTCATAGGTCTCATGTAAGGCGTTATGATGTTCTTCTATACGATTGATAAATCGTCCGATAGAGTCAAATCTAGAAAGATGAATAGCAAAATCATGAAACCATTTTCCAAAAGAACAAGAGGAACTATCGAGAGGGATAAAGGATTTATCTACGTTTAAATCTACCTGTTTACCTTGATAGCCATTGAGTCCATTGACCAATCTATCAGCTTTTTTAACCCAGTCTTGATGTGCACGTTTTGCATAATATATATGTTGTATCATTGCTGCTTTGTTTGTTAAGTCTTTGTTTGGTGCTGTTGTCATTATTAAATCCCCTATATTGATTTAAGTTATTGTATATGCAGGCAACCCGGCTGTCTCGCAAAAGGGGTAGAGACCCGTGGCTTTCCGTCCTGTCTTCGCAGACAGTTTGGCTTTGTTTACGTAGTTATACGTAAGTTTCGTTGACATTATACCTTATAATTGTCACTCAAATGTTATTTAATGGAAAAAAGTTATTTTTTTTGCGTCATTTTGTTTCTTTGTTGGGTACATTTTCTGTAGTAAACTCCCTTAAATAACCAAAAGGCTATAATATCTTTAATTATCTAACGAGGAATATTACTATGTTTGAAACCGTTATCGGTCTTGAAGTTCACGTACAACTTAATACAAAAACAAAACTTTTTTGCTCTTGTGCTACCTCTTTTGCAGAACATCAAAATGCCAACACCTGTCCTACCTGTCTAGCGCTTCCTGGTGCTTTGCCTGTGGTCAATCAAGAAGCGGCTATTAAAGCTATGAGACTTGGCTATGCTATTAATGCTAACGTAAACCATACGTCGCACTTCGATAGAAAATCATATTTTTATCCTGATAGCCCTTCTGCATATCAGATTACACAACTTACCAAAGCTATTGTTCAAAAAGGTGAAGTATTTATAGACCTTAAAGATGGCTCACAAAAACGTATAGGGATGACACAAGCACATCTAGAAGCTGATGCTGGTAAAAATATGCATGAGGGTGACCACTCTAAAGTCGACTTGAACCGTGCAGGTACCCCCTTACTTGAGATAGTCTCTGACCCTGACATGAGAAGTTCTGAAGAAGCGGTTTCTTTTTTGAAAAAGCTTCACTCTACAGTACGTTACTTAGACATCAGTGATGCAAACATGCAAGAAGGGTCATTTAGATGTGATGTAAATGTTTCTATCCGTCCTAAAGGGCAAGAGGCATTTGGTACAAGAGTTGAGATTAAAAACATCAACTCCTTTAAGTTTGTAGCTGCTGCCATTGCCTATGAAGTACAACGCCAAACAGAAGCGTATGAAGATGGTATTTATGATGAAGAAGTGTATATGGAAACACGTCTATGGGATGTGGATGCAGGTGAAACACGTTCTATGAGAGGTAAAGAGGAAGCGGCAGACTACCGTTACTTCCCAGACCCTGATTTACGTCCATTGGTTGTCACACAAGAGATGATAGACGAAGCCAAAATTATGCCAGAGCTTCCTGATGCAAAAGTGAAACGCTATACAGAAGAACTGGGTGTCAAAATGTATGATGCTTTGGTTATTACTTCTGACAAAGAGATGGCAGTTTACTTTGAAGAGATGTTAGCACAAGGTGCTGCGGCAAAGACAGCGGTGACATGGTTTACTTCAGAGTTACTTGGACGCTTAAACAAAGCAGGGTACAACATAGAAAACTCTCCTATAGATGCTAAGACATTGGGTACCTTGGTAGTTAAAATCTCTGATGATAGTATTTCAGGAAAAGGTGGGAAAGAGATACTTGACCATATGATGGAGAATGAAAGTCGTGATGTTGATGCACTCATTGAAGAGCTTGGGCTGGCTCAGGTTAGTGATGATGGTGCTATTTTAGCCATTATTGATGAGATACTTGAAAACAACCAAGATAAAGTGGAACAGTACAAATCTGGTAAAGACAAACTCTTTGGCTTTTTTGTCGGACAAACGATGAAAGCTTCAAAAGGTTCTGCAAACCCTGGTAAAGTAAATGAGTTACTCAAACTGAGACTTTCCTAAAAGCAAGGGAGAAGAGAGATGAAAGGGTTGTTATTATCATTTGCACTCTTTCTTCATCGTTCTGCCAAATATAAAGTAGCCAAGCAATTTACCAAAGGCTTGCTATACGACACGAACAATACCTACAAACGCTACTTCGATTTAACGATTATATTTCTGGTAATCTCTTCGGTTATCATTCTTATTTATGAAGTCAAAAACCCTGTACCTGTATGGTTGGACAATTACGATATTTATGTGGTATCACTTATCTTTGCTATAGAATACATGCTTCGTTTGTGGGTGCATAACGACCTCTCTGAGATGATGATAAAAGAGTATAATGATGCAAAATTTCTAGGCAGAGAATTTAGTCTATATAGGGTTTTAAAAAAGGGTCTCTCCGCTAAATTGAAATATATGCTTACGCCTTCTGCTATTGTCGATCTATTGGCTATCTTGCCAGCTTATAGACCACTGCGTATACTGCGTGTGTTTATTTTATTTAGAGTGTTTAAGCTTTTGCGTTATACAAAAAGCATTAATCAATTTGTTGATGTTATTATCAATAAAAAATTTGAATTACTTACCCTTCTTTTTCTTCTTGTCTTTATCGTGATGACTTCAGGGATAGGTATCTATATTCTAGAAGCCGATAAAAACTCGAAGATTGACACGCTTTTTGATGGAGTGTATTGGGCGATAGTCACTATCTCCACAGTAGGGTATGGTGATATCTCTCCTGTGACCAATATAGGTCGGGCGATTTCTATTTTGATTATTATCAGTGGTATCGCGATGATATCTTTTGTAACATCGGTCATAGTGTCTGCCTTCTCTGAAAGGCTTAATGAGCTTAAAGAAGGCCGTATTGTTGAGCAGATGAATAAAAGTAAGTCTTTTATGATTGTTTGTGGTTATGGACAGATGGCAAAAATGTTTTTTCGTCAAAAAAGAAAGAACATCGAACATTATGTCATTATGGATACGGATGTTACACGTGTAAAATCTGCAAAAAAAGATGGTTATATCGCCATACACGAAGATGCGAGTAGCCACAAAACACTGAGTAAATTTGATGTAAAGTATTGTGATATAACGATATTATGTCTTACCTCAAGTGATGTGGAAAATATCTATATTACACTCAATGCAAAGAGTATTTCACGTAACATAAAAGTGATTGCACGTGTGAATGACCCTGAAACAGTAGATAAGTTTAAGTATGCAGGTGCAGATGAAGTGCTCCTTCCTAATCTCGTTGCAAATACGATGATTTACACAGCCATTACACAACCTACTATGTACAAGGCGATTCATGCCATATTGACAGGAAAAAGTATTGCCAATATCGATGAAATACATGTACATGCTTCACATACAATGATGGGGAAAAAGGTTGAAGATTTAGCCTTTAAAGAGAGTAAACTGCTCTTCTTGGGGATAGAAAGAAAAGGTCAATTTATTTTCAATCCTCCACAAACTATGGAGATTGAGACATTTGATGTACTTTTGGTGATGGGCAGAAAGATAAGTTTGGAGTATTTCAAATCACAGCATGAAGGAGATATTGATGTCAAGCAATAAAATTGTTATTTTTGGTTACGGAAACCATGGCAAGTTTATTGCGCAGGGACTTGCAGCAGATGGACTGAGTGTCACCATTGTAGAATCTGAAAAAAAGCGTGTTGATGATGCAAAGAATGATGGTTTTAAGCATGTCTTTTTGATTGATGTGACAAAAGACAGTGCCCTAAAAAAGATGCATCTTGATACTTTTGAACAACTTGTGTGTGTGATGGATGATGTGCATTTGAATGTCTTTT
>JALUYL010000033.1 GCA_027012955.1 Sulfurovum sp. | reverse complement strand
CTGTTGCTCTTGCATATCCATCTGCTGCATGAACAGATGCTTGTTCGTGACGGTTCAAGATATGCTCGAACCCCTCTTGCTTATATATTTCATCATAAACGTGCATGATAGCCCCGCCAGGATAACCAAATACGGTCTTAACACCCTCGGCGATAATCGCTTCACATACCATTTGTGCACCAGACATTTGTCCCATTACACACTCCATTGTTATATTTTGTCTGATTATAGCGAAAAAAGGTTAGAGTTTATTAGAGTTTTCAAGACACATCTCCAAAGCCACACCCTCTCGTAGTCCATCATCTATAACTACACAACTTTCAAACTCTAACATCGTATAAAGTTGTTTATAAATGAGTATCCCTGCTGCTATCAAGTCTGAACGTCCAGTTCCAACTGCTATTTCTCTTTCTTCAAAGGGCATAGACAGAAGTTTTTTTAAATAAAAATCTAACTCCTCTTTTTGTAGCGATGTACCATTTATTTTCGTAGCATCATACGTTTCATAGTTAAATCCCAATTTCATCGCTGCCACTGTTGTCGGTGTCCCAGCAGTTGCAACAAAAGAGTCTGGTTTTTGCTTGGTTGCGTAGAGTTCCGCACAAAACATCTGCATGTCAAGCATCTCACGTGGCAAGGCTTCTTCTATATTTTCAAGTGTCTCATAACTCTGAGCAATTGTTACAATCCCTACGGGGAAACTCTTACTTATAGTTTCATCTTTAAGCTGAAAGATAAGTTCTGTCGAGCCTCCACCTATATCTACCAACACGAAAGTATCTGACGCATAATGCAGTTTAGTCAGTCTACTTTTCACCGCAAGAAGTGTAAGCCTTGCCTCTTCTTCCCCTGAGATAATCTCAAAGACAACACCTGTCTCTTTTTTAATTTGACGTAACACTTCATCTGCATTTGATGCCCTACGCACTGCCTCCGTTGTCACTGCTTTGACAGGTTGAGAATCAAAGTCTATAGACGACTTTACTTCATGTATCGCAGAGATTATGCGTTGCACTGCATCTTCATTTACCCTACCATATTCAGCTAAACCATCTGCTGTTTTAACGACTTTTTCATATACGGCCATTTGCTTCTTTGTTTTGCAATCATATTCTAGTACGCGTAAAGTGTTTGAACCTAGGTCAATGGCTATCATGTACTATCCTAATAATGATTTCGGCAAGAGATTATAATAATATTTTTCTCTTCAACTGCATACACTAAGCGATGTGTATCATCTATACGCCGAGAGTGAAATCCTGACAAATTTTCTTTAAGAGCTTCTGGTTTACCTATGCCCTCAAACGGGTCACGCAAAGTTGCATCTAGTAGTTTATTTATACGTTTGAGTGTTTTTTTGTCTTGCGTCTGCCAAAACACATAACTTTTCCAACCCTCTGCTGTCCAAGAAAGTAATCTACTCACCTAACAGCTCATGTGTTTCTATTTTTCCTTCTTTATATTGTTCTATAGATTTTCTCAAGTGTTCTACATTTTTAGGAGACTTCAACAGGTGTAGAGTTTCTTGCATGGCATTAAAGTAGTCCAAAGACATGACGACTGCATCATCTGCATCACGCCGATTTATGATGGTATAGTCTGCATCATTGACCACCGAGTCTAATACAAACTTAAAGTTGTTTCGTGCTTCTGTATAGTTTATGACTGTCATCGCTAACTCCCTTACATGTTCTGTTTATTGTACAAGTATAACTTTATTGGCTTAATCTACTATAAATTACTTGATAATAATACTTTAGAGAAAATTCACTCAAATAGAGGTCAAAAACTTTTTCATACTTAGATGCATATTTTAATGCAAATCCATTTTGTAGCGCAGCCTCTACTGCCTCTTCAGGCGTATGCACATCATTATGGAGTGTACTTCCTGTTACTGGGGTTCTTCCGTGTCTGCCTCTGCTTTTTGGTTTTTCTTCGTTTTTTGGTATACTGTCATTATCTAAATCAGAAGGATTATTATGCTTACCTTTATTATCAAAGTCATTATTGGTGTTGCCCTTATCTCTGTGGGGATTCTTGTTTTAGCTGTTGTTGGTGGAGCTATTGGTGGAGCTATTGGTGGAGCTTGGAGTGGGTTCATTCAAGGATTCAAAAGAGGAATTTCTAAATAGCTGCCCTGTCTTTTCCCCTGCTTTACTAGTAATGCCTTTAATATTATCGAAAGTATTATTGAAAGTACCCCTCAACAATTTTCTGCCTGTCGCCCCCAGTACCCCATGTTGCTTAACAGCATTTGGCATAGTGGCGGGAACACCTAATTTTACAACTATTCATCTGCAAATTTAAAAGCATCTTCATCTTTTTAAAATTTAGGATTCACATACTTTCTACACTATTACATAGCAAGAATATACCTATTAAAAAATTCTATACATCTATATTAATGCTCTTCCCTAAAAGAAAACCCACCCTCTTTTAGTTTCTGACGTATAAGCTCTTGATGTTCCACACCTTTAGTCTCCAAAGCTACAGAGACATGGGCATCACCGAACTCTAAGTCTGTAGAGGTTCTGTCGTAGCCTATTTGAACGATGTTTGCACCTATATCTGTAAGTATGCCGGTGAAATCTTGTAAGGCTCCCGGTTTATCTACTAGAAGTACTTGTAGTTTCATTTTACGGGCAGACTTCATGAGTCCTTTTTCTATAATGAGAGAGAGCATCGTGACATCGATGTTTCCTCCACTAAGCACTATGCCTACTTTAGCACCCTTAGGTAAGTCGATCTTGTTATGCAAAAGTGCAGCTACACCTACAGCTCCAGCACCTTCGACCAAGACTTTTTGACGTTCGAGTAAGAAGAGTATGGCTGAGGCTATCTCATCTTCTCTGACAGATTCAAAAACATCTACATTTTCCAATATATGTGCTAACGTTATAGGTGAAGTATCACGAACAGCGATACCATCTGCGATGGTACGTACCGAAGTCGTATCTATGGCAGTTTTAGCATCATAAGACTTCTTCATAGCAGGTGCACCTGCTGAGGAGACACCGATAATCTTACAGCTTGGGTGTAACGTTTTTGATGCCACAGACATACCAGAGATGAGTCCTCCCCCACCTACAGGAACAACAAGCGCATCAAGGTCATCCACCTCTTCAAACATCTCCAAGGTCACAGTACCTTGCCCTGCCATCACCTCGTCATCGGTAAAAGGATGCACAAAGGTATAGTGATGTTCTTCACCAAAGGTAACCGCATAGGCATAGGCTTCATCGTAGTTTGAACCATGGAGTATCACCTCCGCACCAAACTCTTTCACCCCTAAAATTTTGGTCAGAGGTGTAGACTCAGGCATAATAATAGTAGCTTCAATCCCAAAATGTTTAGCAGAAAAAGCAACACCTTGCGCGTGATTACCAGCACTTGCAGCTACCACACCATCTTTTTGTCCTGCTTCTACTAGTGCAGCTATCTTGTTAAATGCACCACGTAATTTAAAGGCTCCTGTGCGCTGAAGGTTCTCTTTTTTCAAGTACACTTCATAGCCAGACAGTTGGCTTAAAATCGGGGCATAGGCAAAAGGTGTACGATGTACCACACCTGATACTCTTTCATAAGCTTTTTTTATATTGTTTAAGTCTAACATTAATCTTTCCTAGATACTATAAGTATGAGAATTATATCAGAACTAAGGATAAGACTATATGGAATGTGAATTACCTAGAGTAAACTCAAACCCAGAAGAGATGAAACGCTATTTTGAAGAAGCCAAGACCATCGCTGTTTTAGGTGCATCACCAGACACAACAAAAGCCAGTAATCATGTAGCACATTACTTAAAAGAAGTCGGCTATAAAATGATACCCGTCTACCCAAAAGGTGACACGATACTAGGTGAAAAAGTCTATAGAAGCCTTGTAGAGATAGATGTCCCTGTTGATATGGTCGTAGTCTTTAGAAAACCCGCAGCCCTTGATGCCATCGCCGATGCAGTCATAGCACGTGGAGATGTAAAAACGTACTGGACACAACTTCAACTCATCAACAATGATGCAGCACAGCGTGTCAAAGATGTAGGTATCAATGTGGTGCAAAACCACTGCGCGATGATAGAACATAAACACTTATTTCAATAAGTATCATACTTACAACATAAAACAATATAGGAAATATACATGAACAAACTTACACTCGTTACACTTGCTTTTTTAGGCACAACAGCACTCCATGCAGAACTTTTTACAGAACACTTTAAAAATGGTGTATTGAAGTCTCAAATAAATTATAAAGATGGTACACGTACAGATACAGATGAGGGCATAAAAGATGGCTCAGAAAAGACCTATTATAATACAGGTGAAGTCGCATATACGGTAAGCAATATAAATGGTAAACGTGATGGAGCAATGGATTGGTATGACAGAGATGGAAAACATCTTGAACGCATTAATTTCAAAATGGGAAAACGAGATGGTAATAATAAAATCTTTTATGCTGACGGTGCGTTACGCATAGAGGTCAATTATGTGAATGACAATAAAGAAGGTGTTGAAAAATACTATTTCAGTACAGGGAAACTTGCTTCCGAAGTTACATATGTCCACGGTAGAAAAGAAGGTTTACAAAAAGAATATAACGAAGACGGCACACTCAACAATGATGTCATGTACAAACATGGCTATAAAGAAGGTCAAAAACGTTGGTATGATGCAAAAGGGAAAGTCAGTAAAACAGTGACATATAAAATGGATAGACCTATTGACATTATGAAAGAAGTACAGAAAAAAAAGCCTGATGCAACTATTGAAGCACTTAAAGGCTTAGACTTTAATCCAAACAGTCGGAAACTAGACTAATACATAAAAAAGGGGAGTGTATGAAAATGCTATTCAAATCTACAGCTTTTGCTGGACTAATGTTACTTTTAACCGCACAATCACTGAGTGCCAAAGAGTACATTATAGAAGACAATGCTCAAAAATCTACCTATGTCGATGGAAAACGTCAAGGGATGACATGGTGGTACAACGAAAACAAAAAAGTCAAATCAAAAGTAAACTTTGACCATGGCAAAGAAAACGGTATCTATACTTCGTACTATGACAATGGTCAAGAAAAACTTGTTGTAGAATATGTAAAAGGTCAAAAACACAATATTCAAAAAATTTACTATGATAATGGACAACTCGGTTCTCAAGTCAAGTACAATATGGGTAGACGAGAAGGTGTGATGACAGAATGGGATTTTGACGGATTTAAATCTTCAGAAGTTTTTTATAAGCACAACTATAAGGTCGGCATCAAAAAGTACTTTGACCATGATGGGAAAGTGACCTTTACCCAAGAGTTTAAAATGGATAGAAATCCAGTCATGGTTAAACTTTTAAAAGACAAAAGAAAAGAAACATTGGTAGATCTTGCCAAATATGGGTTACTCCCAAAAGATACACCTGAAGAAGAACGTTTACGTTAAATACTCAAATATAAAATTGACGTATAAATAAGCCTTTTAGAACACAAATTATAGTGCTTATTTATACGATTTTAATCTCTACTAAATCACCATATAAACTCTATTTAAAGGGCTTTAATCAGCTTACCTTATAACAAATATTTTAGTACATAATAATAACTTTTGTTTATGTTACAAATATGATTCTTTTTATAATTTTAGTGTTTTTTTAAAGAAAACTTAACCTCAATAATGGAAAAATAGAGGGTAATCAAAATTTAAAAGGAGACTAAAATGATTTCAAAAATTGTAAAAAGTACAGTTGCTGCTTCAATGTTGGCTACTGTCACTTTTGCTGCTTCTGGCTATGACAAAACACCACCGTTTGGCATGGACAAACTAGAAAAAGTAAAAGTAAAGGGTCACGATGCCTATCAACCTAAGGCAGACTATAGCATGTTCGTAAACTACGAACTTGGTATGCACTGTGTTGGATTTGACATGAGCTACTGTTGTGTAATCCCTCCATATAACTCTATCCAGTCACAAGCGATAAAAGTAGGTAAGGGGACTAAACTTCCACAACTACTCACACCAAAAGAAAACGTAAAAGTATTTGCTTACACTAAGGACAACTCGTTCTCAGAAGGTAACAAAATGAAATACTGGTCTGTAGCAAAAGATGCAGATGGTGATGGTCACTTAGACAGCCCGGGTGATAACGTGGCAAACTACGTATGGACACACCTCTTTATCTATAAAGATCTTGAAGGTACTATACCTAAAGGTGCTACAGCTAAAGATAGACTCCGTGTCGGTCGCCAAATCCCTGTAAAAGTGGATCATGGTCCTTCAGGTGCACCAATGACTGGTTATATGACATACGCAGGAAAAGGTGGTGGTAACATCGTTATGACAGACACACTTGTGCCTCCTGTTAAAGATGTTAAGCTTATCCTTACCGCGTCTCACCTTTGGGACTCACTTGGTCTCCCTATGACAGCTTTCAATGATAGCAGAAGAAAAGGGTCTATACGTTCTATTACAGAAAAAGATTTTCAACCATTCCAATATTCTACTGTTGAGTTACACACAAATGATGGTAAACAAATCAAGCAACCAGATGGGCATACAGTATCTTACTTCGGTACCAACCCAGTAGATATTCCTAACTGTTATGCATGTCATTCAAGAACAGGTAAAGCTGCACAAATGGCTAGAGATGAAGGTCTTAAGCAAGGAGACAAAGAATACGCATACTGGAAAACATACTCAGATACTTCAGAGTACATGGCTAGACTTTCAGAAGGTTCTATTAACATCCTTTCTCTTCACGATGCACACCACGCAACAAAATTTCTAGAGCATTACGACTCAAATGCTGCTATCAATAGACTTGGAAAAGTTGGTTTCGTAAACTGTACTGACTGTCATGGTGATAACGTTTCGGGTAACCTTCAAGAACCTAGAGTTACAGCTTCTGGATACAAAACAGTCAAAGCAAAACCTCTTTCTGAAGCGGTTCACGGATTCCACCTTGCGATGGTACCTATGCCAGATGCTGCTGGACGTTCACAAGCATGTCAATCATGTCACCCTACGCACTTCCAAAACCCTAACATGAATGATGACACGAACCCGTTCCGTGTGACAGACAGATATGGTGAAGCAAGATTTGCTAAAGGTGATATCAGAAAATCTGGTGGTGGTTGTTATGTAAGACGTGATGCTCACTCTAACCCTAACGCTAAACCTCCATTTTTCTTAAACAACTATGGTAAATGGCAGCTTAACAATGTCTCTATGAAAGATGAGCATGGGAAAGATGTCAAAGAGATGAGAGGTCTATACTGTACTAACTGTCACTCTAAAGTTGCACAAGCACTTTACAAAGCTGACGACATTACAAATGACTCTAAACAAGAAGGTAAAACACTTAGAAACAAATCTCTTAAAGAGATTGTAGCTGCAGTAGCTGGTGGAGACATGAAGAAATTTGCTTCAATCGCTGATGCTAAAGCAACTGGTAAAAACGAAGTACTTTCTTACTACATGGATCACAAATCTGCTGTACTTGTTAAAAATGCAGGTAAAAATGGTAAGTTAGATCTTAAGCCTTGGAACCATAAAACTGGTGGAGATGTACCATATATTGCAGCATCTGCTGGTAATGACTGGTGGCTAGCAGCTTCTGAGCCTCACTGTGCGGATTGTCACTTAGCGCCGTTTGTTGAGCAAAACACAGGTGGTAAATACTTCCCAATCGATCAGCCGAACAAGTACTCTTTATATAGATACTCTAAAGCACACGGAAGCATTGCATGTCAAACATGTCACGAGTCGACTCACGGTCTTTACTCTACACGTTATGATGGTGATGAAAGATCAGTAGATGTAACAACACATGAACAAGCACTTCAGTACTCACCAGATGGTAAGTATGCAGGTCCTGTTACATGTTCAGCATGTCACACTGTAAACAAAAATGGTGTACCTATACAACTAGAAGGTACTAAATATGCAAATGATTACTGGGCTTCAGTAACACTTGCTCACTTTATGAGAGAGGGTGATCAAAAACTAGAAGTTAAACAATTAGTTAAAAAGTACCCTTACAAAAACTCTACAAAAGTAGTAACGGATGGTTGGAAGTAATTCCTCCCTTGCGTTATCAGTAACCTGAACTTAGTTCAGGTTACTTTTTCTCTACTTTTTTCACCAAATTTTTCCTCAAAATATTGCAATATATACGCCCGCTAAAAACCAAGTAAATCTATTGACAAAATCCCTTTAATGCCCTTATTTTCGTCTTCCTTATAACTAATATTTCACTACATAATAATAATATTTTATTATGTTACAAATATGATTCTTTTCATAGTTTTAGTGTTTTTTTAAAGAAAACTTAACCTCAATAATGGGAAAATAGAGGGTAATCAAAATTTAAAAGGAGACTAAAATGATTTCAAAAATTGTAAAAAGTACAGTTACTGCTTCAATGTTAGCATCTGTCGCTTTTGCTGCTTCTGGCTATGATAAAACGCCACCATTTGGTGTAAACAAACTAGAAAAAGTAAAAGTAAACGGTAAGGACGCTTACCAAAACAAGGGTGACTACAGCATGTTTGTAAACTACGAACTTGGTATGCACTGTGTTGGATTTGACATGAGTTACTGTTGTGTAATCCCCCCATACAACTCTATCCAATCACAAACTGTTAAAATAGGTAAAGGAACAAAATTCCCTAAACTTATGACACCTGATGACAATGTAAAAGTATTTGCTTACACTAAGGACAACTCGTTCTCGGAAGGTAACAAAATGAAATACTGGACAGTTGCAAAAGATGTGGATGGTGACGGACACATGGATTCAGCTGGCGATAACGTAGCAAACTACGTATGGACACACCTCTTTATCTATAAAGACCTTGAAGGTACTATGCCAAAAGGTGCAAAAGATAAAGATAGACTCCATGTTGGTAAAGAAATCCCTGTAAAGATTGACCACGGTCCATCTGGTGCACCAATGGCGGGTTACATGACATATGCTGGTAAAAATGGTGGAAACGTTGTTTTTGTTGATACCCTTGTACCACCAGTAAAAAACATCAAAATTGTTCTTACCGCGTCTCACCTTTGGGATTCACTTGGTCTCCCTATGACAGCTTTCAATGATAGCAGAAGAAAAGGCTCTATACGTTCTATTACAGAAAAAGATTTTCAACCATTCCAATACTCTACTGTTGAACTACATACTAAAGATGGTAAAAATATCAAACAACCAAACGGGAAAGCAGTATCTTACTTCGGTACCAACCCAGTAGATATTCCTAACTGTTATGCATGTCACTCAAGAACAGGTAAAGCTGCACAAATGGCTAGAGATGAAGGTCTTAAGCAAGGTGATGCAGAATACAACTACTGGAAAACATACCCAGATGAGAGTGAATACATGGCTAGACTTGCGGAAGGGTCTATTAACATTCTTTCACTACACGATGCACACCACGGAACAAAGTTCTTAGAACATTATGATTCTAATTCCCCTGTAAAACGTTTAGGAAAAGTTGGTTTTGTAAACTGTACTGACTGTCATGGTGATAACGTTTCGGGTAACCTTGTTGAACCAAGAGTTTATGCTACTGGATATAAAACAGTTAAAGCGAAACCTCTTTCTGAAGCAATTCACGGATTCCACCTTGCTATGGTACCTATGCCTGATGCTTCTGGACGTACACAAGCATGTCAATCATGTCACCCTACGCACTTCCAAAACCCTAATATGAATGATGACACGAACCCGTTCCGTGTGACAGACAGATATGGTGAAGCAAGATTTGCTAAAGGTGATATCAGAAAATCTGGTGGTGGTTGTTATGTAAGACGTGATGCTCACTCTAACCCTAATGCTAAACCTCCATTCTTCCTAAACAACTATGGTAAATGGCAGCTTGAAAATGTTGCAACCAAAGATGAGCATGGAAAAGATGCTGGTGAGTTAAGAGGTCTATACTGTACTAACTGTCACTCTAAAGTTGCACAAGCACTTTACAAAGCAGATGACATTAAAAATGCCAACCTTATGGAAGGTAAAACACTTAGAACTAAATCTCTTAAAGAAATCGTAGCTGCAGTAGCTGGTGGAGATATGAAGAAATTTGCTTCTATCGCAGATGCTAAAGCAACAGGTAAAAATGAAGTACTCTCTTATTACCTAGATCATAAGTCTGCAACACTAGTTAAAAATGCAGGTAAAAACGGTAAATTAGACCTTAAACCTTGGAACCATAAAACTGGTGGAGATGTACCATATATTGCAGCATCTGCTGGTAATGACTGGTGGTTATCAGCTTCTGAGCCTCACTGTGCGGATTGTCACATGGCACCATTTGCAGAGCAAGTGACTGGTGGTAAATACTTCCCTATTGACCAACCAAATAAACTTTCACTCTACAGATATTCTAAAGCGCATGGAGACATCGCATGTCAAACATGTCACGAGTCGGCTCACGGTCTTTACTCTACACGTTATGATGGTGATGAAAGATCAGTAGATGTAACAACACATGAACAAGCACTTCAGTACTCACCAGATGGTAAGTATGCAGGTCCTGTTACATGTTCTGCATGTCACACTGTAAACAAAAATGGTGTACCTGTACAACTAGAAGGTACAGAATATGCAAATGATTACTGGGCTTCAGTAACACTTGCTCACTTTATGAGAGAAGGCGACCAAAAACTAGATGTTAAAAAACTAGTTAAAAAGTACCCTTACAAAAACTCTACAAAAGTAGTAACGGATGGTTGGAAGTAATTCCTCCCTTGCGTTATCAGTAACCTGAACTTGGTTCAGGTTACTCCTTCAATAATAAACCTCACACAATCAATTTACAAACATAAACAAACTTCTCTCTACATAGCCATGTCATACAAGTCACTTGCATAACACACTACGATAGGTAGTATAATATTCATATGTGTACGTAATCAAGTCGTGAGAGAGATACGGGGAAGAAGTTTATAGTCTTGTTTTATACGGCTTTGAGATGCTCTATTAGTGTTGGATATGCTTTAAGCAGTGTTTGTATCTCTACGATATCAAAAAGGTCTAGAGCACTCTTTAAGTGCTCCACATAGTCAGTTAATGGTACAACAGCATAGTTTCCGACTAACCCTTCCAAAGCTTGCGTAAAATGCTGTATATCCGCGATGTTATTACTAGAGACTGCACGCTGGTATAAAGGTGTGATTTCACTATCCAATTTGTCTTTAATACTCACCATATCTTCTAACATCTGAGAATCAAAAGTAGGTTCAATCACTGTTTCTTTCTCTTCTATGCGCATATCATAGTCTAGAAATTGGCTCAATGCCACAAAAAGATCTTCTTGCAAGATAGGTTTTCGTAGGTAGCCATCAAAATCTTTACTTTTCTTTCTTTCATACTCATCTTGCATCACTGATGCAGTCAAAGCGATAATAGGTACATTTCCAAGCTGTTTTATCTTGCTTGTAGCCTCATAGCCATCCATATTGGGCATACGAATATCCATCAGTATTAAATCTGGTTTTTCTTTTTTGTATTGTGCGATTGCTTCTAACCCATCAGACGCCGTAATGACGCGAATAGCACTTTTCTCAAAGTTTTGAATAATCAGTTCTCTATTGTCTACTATATCATCTACTATCAATAGTGTCGCAGGCTTAAAACATATTTTTCCACCTTCTACACTATTTTGTTCTTCTTCAAGAGGATGAGTCGAAGAGATATCTACACCATAGAGGTATACAAAGAATGTGGCACCTTTTTCTTCTTCACTTTGTACAAAGATGCTACCGTCCATCATTTCTACCAAACGCTTAGAAATGGAAAGTCCTAATCCAGTTCCTCCAAATTTACGATCATCTTGTCCTTCTTGCTGCTCAAACGATAAGAATATACGCTCTCGTTGCTTCTCTGGGATACCAATCCCTGTATCTTCTATGGATATTTCTAAATCTAGTTTGGAAAGATGTTCATCTACATTAAATGCATGTATAGAGATTTTAATGTATCCCTCTTCAGTAAATTTCACAGCATTTCCAACAAGATTCACAAACACTTGTCTTAAACGTATCCCATCTATCAACAAACTTTTAGGGATATCTTCATCAATATCTACGATGAGAGAAAGCCCTTTTTGAGAAACAGTCAAAGAAAATATAGATGAAACTTCATTCGCTAAATTCTCAACATTGACTGCTTTCTTGTTAATTTCTAATTTACCTGCTTCGATTTTTGAAAGATCCAATATATCGTTTATCAATGTAAGTAGTGTTGTTCCAGCATTTTTAATGGTTTGAGTATATGACTTAAGCCGTGGTGTTTCCATCTGTTCATTTAACAATTCTGTAAATCCCATAATGGCATTCATGGGTGTACGTATCTCATGTGACATATTGGCTAAGAAGGCAGACTTTGCTTTGTTAGCATGTTCAGCAGACTGTTTGGCTTCCCTTAAATGTTCTTCTAGTTCAATACGCTCAGTTAAATCAACCATAATACTCAATAGTGACTTTTTCCCATCATACATAATAGGTATGATAGAAATCATCACACTCATTTCACTTCTGTCTAAACGCTTAAACTTCACAATACGGTCTTCAACCTTCCCTTGACTTTGTATCAAAGAAATTATCTCGTTTCGCTCCATAGGATTTGCATAGAACTCCATTACATTATAATGATACATATCCGATGCTGAGATATCAAAAGTACGTAAAGCAAAGGTATTGGCTCGCAATACACTACCCTCAAAGTTACTGACAATGACACTAAGAGGAATGGCATCTATGAGCATACTCATCTGCGCTTCACCCTCCTTTCTTCTCATCACTTCCAAACTTAGTTTTCTGTGCCAATACCAAGTTGCCAAAATAAACAATAAAAAAATGGCTAAAATCTGATACACCAAAGTATAGTCTATCTGAAGTCCATACTCTAAAGAAATCCACTTGTCTCGTATAATTTTTCTTTCGGCACTGCTGATGCTCTGTAATGTTTTTTCTATGATACCCATCAACATAGTATTGTCTTTTGCAATAGCGATAGAGACCTCCGTATTCATAGTCTCTATACGGTCCACAATTTTTAGATTTGAAAGATAGTGTGTTTTTATGATGTAGGTTGCCACCGCTATATTACCTATATACGCATCTGCTTTAGAAAAAGAGACAGCTTCAAGAGAAGCATCATTTGAAGACATGAGTTTTAACGTAATCTCTGGATGATGTTCCACCAACCATTCATGTAAATACGAACCTTTATTTACCGCAACTACCTTACCTTTTAAATCTTTTATACCTTTGATACCTTTACGTGAATCTTGTATGACTATCGCTAAAGGCATACGCATATAAGGTGTGGAAAAGGAGAGATACTTTTTTCTTTCAGCTGTAGCTACTGCACAACTAAGACCATCAAATTCACCCTCTTTCATCTGCGCCAATATATCAGCCCACACCCCTGTTTTTACATCAAACTTCAATCCACTTTTTTTACCAATGAGTTGTAAAAAATCTTCTGAAATTCCTGTGTGGTTCCCTTCTTTATCGACAAAATCATACGGTGCCCAACTATAATCAGACCCCAAAGTCACCACAGGATGAGAGGCAATCCATTGCTTCTCTTCACTCGTAAAATCAACAGCGGGAAGCCCCTGTAAAAAAAGAAAAAGAAACGCTAAAACTCTAACGCGTGGCGATAGCAACAAATTCATCTATATGTTCCATAAAAATTTCAATGAGCTCTGGGTCAAACTGTGTGCCTGAATGTTCTTGCATATAGGCAACCGAAGTTTCGACATCCCATGCTTTTTTATAGTAACGTTCATGCGTTAAAGCATCAAAGACATCAATGATAGAGACTATGCGCCCATAAATATGGATTTGCTCTCCTTTGAGTCCATTGGGATAGCCTGTACCATCCCATTTTTCATGGTGTTGCATCGCGATAACATCTGCAGATTGAATAATCTTTCTTTTTGAGTTTTTTAAAAAACTATGTGCTGAAGTCGTATGGGTTTTCATGACTTCGAACTCTTCATGATTCAGCCTATCTTCTTTATGTAAAATACGATCAGGAATAGTCACCTTGCCTATGTCATGCATAGGTGAAGCATACAACAAATTTTTGGCATCTTCTGCTGTTAACGCAGGGTGATAACTGCCTAATAGTTCCGACATACGTGCCACTCTCTTCACATGTTCACCTGTCTCTTGAGAACAGCTTTCTATCAGCTCAGTGAGCATATAGATAATCTCTTTTTGACCCTCTTCTACCTCATCTAGAACCCTTTTTCTTTCATACTTTACTTTCGCTGCCAATGAGAGATTGTGTTCTTTTAAAATGAGTTTCGAACGGTAAAGTTCGAGTTGAGTACGCACTCTAGCCAAGAGTTCTTCGGCATGAAATGGTTTCACTAAATAATCGGAAGCACCAAGTTCAAAGCCTTTAGAAATAGAATCAATATCTGCTTTGGCTGTAAGAAAAATAATAGGAATATCAGATATTTTTACATCTTCTTTTATCTTCTGACAAACTGTATATCCATCCATATTTGGCATCATGATATCTAGTAAAATGATGTCGTAATGATTGTCTTGCATAAGCGTTAATGCTTCTTGTCCAGACAAAGCAAACGTAAAATTGTAGTTTTCTTCACGTAAAATATTCATAGCAATTTGAATATTTTCTACCACATCATCAACGATGAGTACATTATAGGTTAGTTCCATACCCTCTCCCTACTTAAAGATAAGTATATATCATAACATAAAGATATAAAACCCCTTGCCTATTTTTTACACAAGAACACACCACTTTCAACATGTGCTGTATGAGGAAACTGATCATACATAGCTGCTTCTTCCACAGTATGTGTTTGAGATAAAGTTTCAAGGTCTCTGGCTAATGTTTCAGGATTACAGGAGATATAGATGATATTTTCTATCTTTGAGATAAGATCAATCGTTCCTCTGTCTAATCCTGCTCTTGGGGGATCCACCAACACAGTAGAAAAGTTATAACTATTCAAGTCTATCTCTTTTAGACGTTCAAATGCACGTACGCCATTCAGTGCTTCTGTCATCTCTTCTGAAGCCAAACGTGCAAAAGTAATATTCTCTACACCATTGAGTGCACAGTTTTCAAGTGCAGCATGAATGGAACGTTTACTTATCTCCGTGGCTAAGACCTTTTCAAAATAATGAGAAAGCGGTAAGGTAAAGTTTCCTAAACCACAGTATGACTCCAAAAAGTCACCATAGCCTACTTTTTTAGCCTGTTTGATAGCCCATTCTATCATTTTTACATTTACTACAGGGTTTGGTTGGGTAAAGCCACTTTCATACTGCACGTAGGTAAATTGTTTTCCATCAATATCTAGTTTTTCAGTCACATACTCATCTGAGAGAATCACCTTTTGTTTACGGCTTCTTCCCATGATTTTACAGTCTAATTCACTCTCTAAAAGCTTGGCTTCTTCACTCCAAACATCATCTATCTTTCTATGGTACAACATCGTGACCAAACACTCATCTGTAGTCGTTGCCAAAAACTCTACTGAAAAAAGTTTACGTTTGAGTACCTCTTGCGAATCGTTAATGCTATCAAGCAGTTTCCACATACGTTTTTCAATAGCTTCGATAACTTTAGGACACTCCTCTATGTTAATAGCACCATCTTTCGTGATATTCCCCATCGCATAATCACATCTGCTACCCTCATGCCAGATACGAAACTCTGCTCTGGCTCTATAGTGTGACGTAGGAGAATCAAATACTTCTAGTGTATCTTTATAAAATGGTGATAAAAGCGAAGAGACTCGTTTTTCTTTGTCTGATAATTGTTCGTCATAACTTGTATCATAAAGCCCACAAGAGCCACAAGTTCCAAAATGTTTACATGTCAAATTTATGCCTTTAATTACAATTAGGTATAATCGCAATAATAATATGTGAATTCCTGTCTAGTCTA
>JALUYL010000032.1 GCA_027012955.1 Sulfurovum sp. | reverse complement strand
ATCCAACCCTGCTATGACGTCATCAAGTTGTGCGATGTGCAGTGCTTCTTGCACCTTTTCATCGCTGTACTCTTTGCCTAGCGTGAGATTGAACAGCATTGTATCATTAAAGAGTTTAGGATGTTGCAAGATGAGATGAATATTTTCACGAATGGTAGAAAGTTTTAACGCTTTGTTGGACACACCTGCATAGAGTATCTCACCCTTGTCAAGCGGGTAAAAGCCTACTAGTATGTTAGAAAGTGTTGTCTTTCCAGAGCCACTTGCACCGACAATAGCAACTTTACATCCCTTCTCAATGTGCAAATTAATATTTGTTAATATATTTTTGCCTTTTTGATAGGCAAAGGAGAGATCTTTCACCTCTATACCTATGGCATGCTGTCCCTTAAAAGGATTACACTTTTCCTCTACCTCTGGCTCTTGTTCCAAGGCATAGATGCTGTCTATACGCTTACACGCAGCCTTTGCTGTAGAGAGGACATACTGAAAGTTAATGATATCTTGTATCGGAGTCACCATCACCCACAGGTAAGAAAAAACTGCCAACATCAGCCCAACTGAGAGGTCTGAATATGCCACCGCCAAGATGCTTACTGCTCTAAATATCTCATAGCCTGCCAAGAATACGAGATAAGAGTACTTCATCGCTCGGTCACTTTTGTAGCCGTAGTTTATGGCATGTGTACGTAAATCATCTGCCTTGATACGACTCTGCTCAAAGAAATACTCTTCTTTGTTTGCTGCACGTATCTGATGAAAAAGCTCTAAGGTTTCAGTCAAAGAGGCTTGAAACATCTCCACTGCTTTGTTCTCTTCTTTTTTCAATTCCCCTACATTTCTAGCTAGCTTCACCGTAAACAGTACCACAACTGGGTTGGTAATAAGGATAAAAATAGCCAACTGCCAATGTATCCATAAAAGTATCACAGCAGAAAAGATTAACATCAAAACTGCCACAATGAGTTTAGAAATAGTAGAACTCACAAATCCATCGATAGTCTCTACATCGGTCACAAGCTTTGAAGTCACTGCTCCCACCCGCACCATCTCATACTCTTTGAGTGAAACACGTTTGAGATGTCTAAGCAGAGACTCTCTCATTTTAAAAGTAATATTTTTTGATATGGAAACAAATATTTTACTCTGTAGTATCGATAATACCGTACTTAGCACACGAAGCACGATGATAATAGCCAAGACAAAAAGTACGTAGCCTTTCGTATCGGAAGTAAAAAGGTGTTGGCTTATCCAAGAGATAAACCCATGGTCTTTTCCCAAGAGTAGTTCATCGACAAGTATAGGTATAAAAAGGGGAATGGCAACCACAAGAAGTGTAGAGGCTACGGCTATCATATTTCCTAATATGACTTCTTTTCTGTAAGTGATGATTTGTTGAAGTATGCCTTTTATGGTGCAGTTTAGTTTTGCCATAGAGACTCTCTCCTTAGTTTTATTTTGAGATTATAGCAGGTTGAGATAAGTAATTGAAGTCAATCACAGCAACCATTGCTGTGGTTTGGGTTTAATGTTACATATCCAATGGACTTACCACTCTGCCCTTGTTCATCTCAGCTACCACGTGGGTATAAATCATAGTGGTTTCCACTGATTTATGACCAAGTAACTCCTGTATGCTTCTCAAATCTATACCACTTTGTAAAAGATGTGTAGCATAGGAGTGTCTGAATATATGAGAAGTCACACGTTTATGTACCTGTGCTTTTACAGATGCTTGTTTTATGTTTCTACCTAAGGTCTTTTCATGTACATGGTGTCTCCGAATTACATTACTTCTAGGGTCTTTAGCTACATTTTTCATGGGAAATAAAAACTGCCATTTAGTCTCATATTTTGCATTAGGGTATTTACGCTCTAGTGCATATGGCATATAGACACTTCCAAATCCATCTGTTACATCTTTTTGGTGCATGCCTTCAACATATTCAACCTGTGGCTTTCAGTCTTTGTTTTATGGCTTGTGGTAGTGGAACGGTTCTGTCTTTTAGACTTTTACTATCCCAAACATAAACCTTATCATATCCGAAATCTATATCTTTTATGCGTATATTTAAAGCCTCACTCATTCGAAGCCCACATCCATACATGAGGTATACTATGAGCTGATACGTACCTGTTAGATTATCTATCACCTTTTTAACTTCATCTTTTGTGAGTACCTGTGGTATATGTTTTCTCTCTTGTGCTCTCAATGCTTGTATATTCCAAGAACTCATATCTATACCTAGTACCTCTTTGTAAAGAAACAATAATGCAGAAAAAGCTTGATTCTGTGTAGTAGGAGATACTTTTCTCTCCACTGCAAGATGTGTTAAAAATGCTTCTATCTCAGGTTTTGCCATCTCTATGGGGTGTTTTTTGTTGTGAAAAAATATATAATGTTTTATCCATCCTACATAAGACTTTTCAGTTTTGATGCTAGAATTGTTGTTCAGGGTATTCGTTAGAGATGCGAATCCGCCTTTGTTAAAATTGAAGGTGATATAACATATTTTTTAGACATAAAAGAGCACAATAATTTTTCATCAATTGATTTTCTAAAAATTATACATAATAATTGGCCAAATATAATAGAGCATTACATGATAAAAGATATGATAGATATTGAGCCAAAACCTACTGAAAGCGAAATTATGGAGCTTTGGAAAAATGGCATTATGCATGCTGTTACATTTGTAGACAATACAAATAAAGAAGTTTCATATTTACCAATAGGCGGCGGAACAAATGTTAATAATCAATCATTCAACAACATCCAATTATTAACTAAAATAAATAGAGATTGCTATAATATAGAAAGTTTTATTGAAAAAAATAAAACTGAATTACAAATATTTATTAAAGAAAATAAAAAAATAAAAACTTCTTATAATGTATTGAATTTTTTTCTAAAATTTAATATAGAGAGCCACTTGCAAATTCAAACCCACCCAAGTGACTAATTTTTCCTCATAGTAATTTTTGAGCTTAAAAAAATCATTACAAGGTAAAATCTCTGATATTCTACCTCTAATTTGCTAATTATCTA
>JALUYL010000031.1 GCA_027012955.1 Sulfurovum sp. | reverse complement strand
AAGCTGTGCATCTTCTATACTCTCAAACTGTACACACCAATCGTCAAAAATTTTATTGAAATTTTTCAAATCTTCATCTAAAAAACCTCCGACAAATGATTGTAACGTGAAAATTGGCATTTGTGTTCGTTATAACTTCAATTCCAATTTGTTAGTGCTATAGTTATGCACCAATGACTGGATAATACTCTGATACGAAATACCAATATCTTTAGCTCTTTGCTTTATAAAGTCGAGGTCTGAGCGTTTTAGATTGATGCTGATTTGTTTTTTTTCATTAAGATACTCTAGTGTATCACTTGCCATTTCTTTAATAGCTTCATTATCAAAACGCTCTGTTTTTGGTTGATTTTTTTCTATTGCATCTAGTAATTCTAGTTCTTCATCTGTATATTTCATGACTTGTCCTTTGCATATTTTTTGTGTAGTTTTCTACTCGGTATGATATTTTTCAAAAATATATCATCTCCATCAAACACATAAGGGATATAGTGTATATATCCTCCAAGTTCAATAACATAGATGTATTGATTTGGATATTTCTCAACATTTGGGTGTTTATAGTTATCTAATACACCATCTTTTTTCATCTTTTGCAATACATCATCAAAAGAAAAACCTCTTTGAGATTTCAAGATACTATTTTTATATTCATTCCATTTATACATAAATAACCTTATCTAGTATATATATAACCATTATATACTATATGTTTTAATTTGTCAACTAACTAAAATATATAAACTATTTCATTGCCAATAATGTTTGATACTCATCCAAAGCAAAATCATCCGTCATTCCACTAATGTAGTCAATAATAAGACGCACTCTATGGTACCATTCAAGCATTACAAATTCTTCTTCATTTGTCTTATCAAGCTTTTCAACATCATGACGATAAGCAACAATTTGCTTGGATGAGAGTCTTTTAATTAATCTCATAGAGATAAAACATGTGATTCTTTTATCTTTTAGTAATTTCTCAAAATCACTTGAGTTCAGTTCTAAAAGTGGTTTATAACTATCTAATAAAGCATTCACTATTGCATAACCTTGAAGTTCCATCGTCTGTACATCTTTATTTTGATATATATGTTTATCTGAAACATCTTTCAGTACTTTTATTGCCTTATAAAACTTACTTGTCTTATCATATTCAAGAAGTGCAGAACTAAAGCTCCCATTGTAAATAGCTTTATGGTTATCTATATAAATTTTAACCACGTAAAAGACCAAAGTAGTAATTAAAGTAGCTCTAGTCAATGTAAAAAACATATTGAACTGATAGGGTTCTTCATCTTTTTTAGCTTTAGCATACTGTTTTTCTATGATACCCAGTAAGTACTCTTCATCCTGTTTGATGCACTCAGCTTTTATGATGTTATATACTTCATCTAAACTAAGTATGCCTTTTTCTACTGAGTCTTCTAGGTCTGCGGTTAAGTACGATATATCGTCAGCTGCTTCCATAATATAAGTGAGAGGAAACCTATGTCCATTTTTAACATCTAGCTTAGCTTGAATCTTGGCTATGAAATCTTTTTCACTATAGTAAAATCCTGGTTTTTTCTTTAGGTAATACAGACTATCATCTTTTGAAGGTTTTTCTTCAAAAGCACCCCTTGTATACTTCAGTACTGCCAAGGTTTGTGTATAGGAAAGATTAAGTCGCTGTAGCTTACTTATGACCCTTATAGCTTGTGCATTTCCATCATAATTACATATATCATTACAAATCATATTTTTTAACGTTTTACTCTCTGGCGTTGTACTTGGAAATGCATCCAATATCGCCACAGCATTATCTTCTACCCATTTATTTATAGTTTGTTCGGCTGAGTGTCCAAAGGGAGGGTTTCCTATGTCATGCAGTAGACTTGTCATCTCAGAGGTGGAGATAAAGGCATTTTCCATACCCTCTAAACTATACTTATCAAGCCCTTCTTTTTTTAACTCAGCTAAAATAGACTTGGCTATAAACCTAGCTGTTTGTGCTACCTCCATAGAGTGCGTCAACCTTGTACGTATGGACGCATTAAGTTCTAAAGCAAAGACTTGTGTACGTTTTTGTAGTCTACGCAATCCTCCTGATGATATAATCCGTCCCCTATCACTCTCTATAGAAATATCTAACTTATCATTATCATATGGATACAATTCTCTGTCTACTGTGATTTTTTTACTATAATCAATCATCACTCACCTCTCTTAATTTATCTAAAACCTTAACCATCGCCAATGTATCAAGCTTACAATACGCCAAAAGTGAAGCTCTCAGTCTCTCTCTTTCACCCTCTTCTAGTTTCGACATACTTGCAAAGGCACTCATGGCTTCCATACCATTTTGTACACCATCTAGCTCTGTGTATGCGTCTAACATCTTAGGCACTAATGCGGGCAATACATACTTGATGGAGTAGCTCCCATTCATACTGGGGGTAACGTAGTGTTTTTGTTGGAAAGGTGTCATGAGGTCTTTCATGTTTTCGTTTATAGCTAAAAGATGGGAACTCAACGCTTCATACTCAAAAGCAAGTTTTTTGATGACACCTTTTTCAAAGCCCATGTTATATGCTAACACGGTGACATCTCTAGGTATGTCTTCACAGAGCCTCTCAGCTAGCATCTCTCGTGGGTCTTCTCCATCAACTGCTAGAAAGTCTTTGTGTTCAAGTCTGCCATCTTCATGTTCGATGTGTAGTGAGTACTGAAAGGGTATCTGCATGAACGGACTGATGCCTTTCCATTCTGGTATGGCTTGCTGAAAGGTTTCAAAGTCTAAATGGTAGATGGGGTAGCTCAGAGTATCTACAAATGCTTTTATGGCTTCTTTGTCTATGTGTGTCACTCCTGCTTTATGGTTTCTTACTGCTTGGCTTTGTTTGGCTGTCATGGTAAAGGAGTCTGGTATATCTTTTATGTCTACTATGCCTTGCTCGTACAGTTCTACTTGCTTTTTACTACCAAGGTTAAAGATGTTAAATACCGAGTACGCAGGTATGTTTCTCTGCACTCTCCAGCAGTAGTCTTTAGCATCACATTCATAGGGATTTTTACAGTGAGAGCCTATGTCTATGTTTGGTTCATTGACCTTATCTGCCAAATACTTCTCAAAACCTTCTAAAAGTTTAGGGATATTCTCTTGCATCTTCATCACTTCATCACTCACATCTACTACAGAAAAAAGCTCATCTAACGCTAACGCATCACCTCTGACGTATGCACTGTCTATATGCACTACATTTGCATTTTTTATGGTAAAGCCAAGGTTGCTTAGTACATAGTACTGTATGGACACATCATGCAGATAGATGTCTTTTACAGATGTAGAACTCTTGACCTCATAGAGTGACACACCCTCTGCATCTACATGCAAGATGTCAACCATTACCAAGATACCATCATAATTAAAAGTAGCCTCATAGATGTTTTTCACTCCCTCACCTATGTACTCTTTAGTCATAGCTATCATCTCGTCATAGTCTCTTGTAAACGCTACTTCTTTCCCCTCAGGAAAAAGTTGACAAGCC
The DNA here is from genome assembly GCA_027012955.1 of Sulfurovum sp. Classification (GTDB taxonomy): domain Bacteria; phylum Campylobacterota; class Campylobacteria; order Campylobacterales; family Sulfurovaceae; genus Sulfurovum. The sequence continues at coordinate 13,075 of JALUYL010000031.1, read as the reverse complement.
AACTCCCCTACTGCATTTCCTGTTTCAAAGACTGCTTTGGCTGATGCATCGGGAGGAGTAAGTACAGATGGTTTGTATTTTTTGAGCCAGAGGGATTTTGGGCATTGGATGGCTCTGGTGTAGAGGGATTTTGAGAGGGTCATTCTCTATCTCTGCTCTATCTCATCAAGCAACAGATCAAAATCGCTCCGATACGATTTATCTTGTATGACTTTATACTTTTCAAACTCACTTATGGCAAACTCTTTGGCAAGTTGTGCCGTGACCTTTCCTGCATTTTGTAAGATGTCATGTTCATTGAACTCTAAAAAAGCATTTAACTTTTTACTCCAATCCTGCATAGTCATGGGTACCTCTTTTTCAGCTTGATGTTCTGCATAGTCTAGGTACATTGTTACGATTCTATTGAGTGTACTTAGCTCTTTTTCTTGCAGATAATTTTTTGCTATGACCACATCAGTTTTTCTCATTCGTCCACTTGGTGCATTTTTCCAAGTAGTCAGCCCCATATTTTCCTCTGTATGGTTTGCTCTTGCATATATTATCTCTGCAGCTGTTTGCTTTGTTATAGCCCAATGTAGTTTATTTTGTACAGTTGCAAAAAAGTCCTTGGTTGTTGACGCATTTTTATCATAGTCTATACTACACTCCGCATAAATATCTGTTATTTGCTGATAAAACCTTCTCTCACTAGAGCGGATATCTCTAATACGTTCTATCTGCTCTCTAAAATAGTCTTTCCCAAATGGTTGCTCTGGATTTTTCAAGCGTTCATCATCCATCGTAAAACCTTTGATGATATACTCTTGCAACCGCTTAGTAGCCCACTGCCTAAATCTAACCCCTTGGATAGATTTTACCCTGTAGCCTACAGATATGATGGTGTCCAGGTTATAGTAATTTGGTGCTCTCTTCTGAAATTCGGAATTTCCGAATTTCTGCATAACCTCCGACTCTATAAGCTCTTCATCTTTAAAAATATTTTTGATATGTTCATTTATAGTTGACTTTGCTTTACCAAATAGTTGTGCCATTTGTTCTTGTGTAAGCCATATATTTTCATCTTGTATGAGTACATCAACTTTTACATCGTTGTTATCTGATTTATAGATCAAGAACTCTGATATTGCGTTTTGTATTTGTAGTTTTTTATCCATCATAACTGATTCCTATCATTCCCGTATTTGAATTCTTTAACATAAATATACTCCACTCTTTTGCAGTCTCAACCATACCGTGAAATTATCTGCAAAATACTGACAAGCCAACTCCCCTACTATATTTCCTGTTTCAAAGACTGCTTTGGCTGATGCATCGGGAGGAGTGAGTACAGAGGGTTTGTATTTTTTGAGCCATAGAGATTTTGGGCATTGGATGGCTCGGGTGTATAGGGATTTGGAGAGATTCATATTCTTTCTTTTAATAAATTATTCAAACTCAATTTCTTCTTCTGCTACATTGAAAATATCAACTCTTGCATCCACATCTATCTTATTAACTAGCCAACCTCTAAGTTGAGCATTTTTAATAAACTCATCTATTCTATTAACTCCATTTATTTCTTTTAGTGTTATTACAATACCAAACTTAAGACCCTCTCCAAATCTTTCTTCAAGTCGCTCTTTAGTTTTAAGACTCAATCCCCATATAGGATTATGATAAGCCTTTAACTCTTTGTTTCTTCCTGTATAAACTTCTCTGATATGTTTTACATTATCCCATTTTCTAAAAACTTTTCGAGCATCCTCTTCCCATGTGTGATGGCTAAATTCTTCTGTTTGATAATTATTATTGATAGATTTAATTTTTTTACCATCTAGCCTACCAAATTTTATATCTAGTTCTGTATTTGTGTAGTCTACCCCTTGGTTTCTTGAACAAGCTGGAAAATAACAAAGTGTTGCTTTTGCAATAAAAGGATATTTTTCTTTAGATAACGGAACAGGTATATTGTAATTATATGTATCATATTTTTCAGATACACCTTGTATAATAAATTGTATCTCATCATCAGCACAATGTACTATATCTTCTATTCTTTTGGGAACTACTCCATGACCTACAAGTGATGGATCATTTTGTTCTATATCCCATCCTGTTGCTGAATTTATAAGTAGTGCCTTTGCAATATCTCTACTTAATCCTAATATATCAATAAGATATGATAGTTTTCTAGAAATCCAAGGAGCTGCGAATGAAGTTCCTTTAACCAATGCTTCACCAGTAGGAATACAAACTTTCATAGGTTCACTTCCATCGCCACCATAATAACTAATATCAGGTTTAATAAAAAATGATAATACAGGACCTTTTCTGCTATACGCAGAAGGCTTCTTATTTATATCTACAGAATTTACAACTATAGAGTTAATTGAATCCGCAGGAGCCCCAATAGCTCTAGTTTCAGTTTCTCCACGAGATAAATTTGTGCCAGCGATAACAAATATAACATCATTTTCAAACTGTATCTTGTCTAAAATTGCAGCTTCTGGAGAGATGAAATTAGGATTTATATTAAGTTTTGAACCTAGAGATAAATTCCAAACTTTTATATTTCTATTTTGGGCTATAATTTCACTAATATTTCTAAGTATCGTAAATGAATTAAAGCTATTACCACTCGCTACACCAAAATGTTTTACTTTAAATTTACCACACCCATCATCTAAAGTTGGATTAAATGTTGGTCCATCTACTATGATGGAAGAAACAGCTGTACCATGTTCATAATCATTTTGAGAGGTAGGTATCTCACTATCTAACATATTGGTATACTCTACCCACTCTGAAAAATACACTTTTTCGTCAAAAAGAGTGTCTATAACACCAATAGTTGGCTCATTTTTAGGCGAATCTATTCTTATTACTTCATCATCAATAAACTCAAAGTTATCTTTTGTTATCTCAGACAAATCACTAACTGCCATAGATATTAAAAATGGAGCTTTTGCTTTTAAAATTTCTAATTCATCAGGACGTAATAAGACAGTTGTTTCATCCATAATACGGCTCGATAAAACGTTAATGCCTATTTTTTCGAGCAGTTGAGTAGTCCTTACATCTGTCTTATATAAGGTAATAATTGCATCATTTTCTAATATGATGTCATCTATGGATATATCAAATTTTTCCACATAATATCCATCTACAATAATTTGTTTAAAATTTGTTTTTGTAATTTTAGTAGACCTATAAGGAATTTTTTTATCTATTTTTTCTATAGTATTATGACTTATTTCACCATCGAAATTTTGATTTAAGATATCAATAGTATCGCTTAATCGTTCTATAGATTTCTTTAGAATTTCTTGAGATACATAATACGTAATTATATGTTTCGGAGACTCGTCAAGTGAAAACCTTGCACCTACAACAGATTTATTAGGTGCATTTGAACCTTTTCCTAAAAGATTTTGTAGTCTATTGCTTTTCGCTGCAACTTTAATATAGTGAACGGTAACAAGTGCTCCTGGTAATAAATTTTGATTTTTCCAGTACTCTTCTAATTCATTTAAACTTTTTAATAATACTTTTAATTTTAATGCACTGACAGATTGACCAGATGGTAAATTAGGTGCCCCAAATCCATCTGTTCGTCTAGATGCTTGTTCAAAAGTTCCTTTTAATTGTAGTAAATTATTCAGAGTACATTACTCCTTCAACTCACGAGATACTTGACTTTTTGAAATTCCTGTTAACAGCTCAATTTCTCTAACCGTAAATCCACTATTTTGCATATATTTTAAGTCCATACTCTCATTATTTTTACTAACACTAATGTACAATTTTTTCAAATAATCAAACTCATCATTAGGATTACTAAAGGCTATAGATATTTTAATAAGATTTTTTAGTTCTCCAGGATATGGAATGATATCCATATAATTAAGTATTTTTTTAAATAACCTCATATTTCTTCCCGCAAATTTAAACTTTTGCAACATATTATTTAGAATTGCTTCACCTACATTCACAAGATCTTCTTTTGTGTATCTGCTAAAATCTATAATAGCATCAAATCTTCTTACTAATGCCTTATCAAAGGCTTTATATAAATTAGTAGTTGCAATTAGAATAATGTTATCATTTAGATTATCCAACCCTTTTAAAACAGAAGAGGTTGCTCTTCCCATTTCTCTTAAATCATTAGTATTAATTCTATCAATTGCAATAGCATCTATTTCATCAAATAGAATAACAATCTTATCTGGATTTGATACCGAAGAGATTTCATTAAATAGAGATGAGATATTTTTAGAAGTTTGACCTAACTTACTATCAATAACCGAATCAAAATCTACAATAAATAATTCCCTTTCCAGTATTCTTGCAATATGCTTTGCTGATTCAGTTTTCCCTGTACCTGGGGGACCTTCAAATAAAAACTTATTAATACCTGCATTGTGCCCAATCGCATTTATTATTCCTAAAAGACTATCCTTTATTAAATTTGGTAATGGTAATGGGTTGTTTGCTATTTCCACCTTTTTTACAAATAAATTTTCACTTGTATCAATTTGTGGAGAAAAAGTATTTACATCTGATAACAAAGCCATAATGTATTCAGAAAGCTGATAATCATTATTTTTATCGAAATATTTTGCTATTTCATATGCTTCATTACGAAAAGCAGAGTCATTTTTTTCTGCATAATATTTTATCAAGTTTAATACATTCTTTTTTTTCATTTAATCCTCTTTTTCGTAGTATATCTTATTCGGGACAAATAATCAATAGTTGGGACATATATAAATATAATGAAGCATAACACAATGTTTATTTATAAATACTCCACTTAATAGTTTTAAAAAATATATCCTTGCTTAATAGCACAACTCAAAACATCTCATTCTCTCACCTCCCAATGCCCACGAGTACCACCAACCCTCTCAACTAATCCCATCTTCTTCAACTTCGCCACATTTTTCTCCACCTTCCTCTTAGAGATACCCACTATCTCAGCCAACATAGTAGCACTCACTCTAGGATTGCTTTGCATACTGTTAATGATGGTTTGTTGATTTTCAGTAAGATTACCGTATCTATTACCGACCATGCTACTGACTTCATTACCGACCTTCTCTATGGTTTCTAAAATACGAGCTAAGTATAGGGGTCAGTGAACGTAATCGCCCTAATTCTATTTTATATCCAAAACAATCTGCTTTAAAACACCCTGCAAATCTTCAATATGCTCCGTCGTCACTTCAAATACAACTTCCGCATTTAAATCAAAATAATGATGAGATAGTACATCTCTCATCCCTGCAACCTCACGCCAAGGTATTTGAGCGTAAGAAGAAAACAGTTTCTTATCTGTCTCCTTATCAATCTTTTTTACAGCCTCCCCAATAGCTATAAGTTGCATACATAAACTATCAAGCAACATTAAGCTGTTATCATCTATCAAATAATCATCAATGGTTTGTATATCTTTATTTCTATGTAAGATTTTTTCAGTTGCATCAATCATATTTTCAAGAAGATCAAGCACTATCTCTTTATCATACATATATAGCTTCTTTCTCTATGCGTTCTTTAAGCAATGCATTCATTCTATCTCTCATCTGAACAATATCTACAGGTATATGAAAATACTCTTCTATATCTTCTTTAATGCCAACCAATCCAAACATAGTACTCTTTTTTAAATCTACGACAATATCGATATCACTGTTAGGAGTAGCCTCATCTCTAGCATATGAGCCAAATATACCAATATTATTGACATTATAAAGTTTTTGGAATCTATCTTTATGAGTAGCTAAATAATCCAATATCATCTTTTTTGTCATAGTCTATCCTTTGCATTTCATAAAGTATTATAGCATAATGGGTATATCTTAAATTTAACACAATTGAACACACACTATTACTCTTCCCCATCCTCAGGAGCTTCCAACTCCAAAGCCTCTATATGCCCCAACGCCCCTGCCCCTGCGATGCCTTGAAGTGAACTGTACATCTCTGTGGAGTATATGTATCAGGTGAACGTAATCGTACCATGATTCCTCACTGTATTTTAATATACTACTCTTCATCCCTCAAAAACCCCATCCTCACCACATCAACAACCTCAGACCCAACTACCAACTCATCTAATGCCTTTTTGAGTGCTTTGTACTGCTTATCATGCTTCCTATCTATCTCTATAAGTTGTTTGGCTAAAGCATTATAGTGTTTACTAAATTCTCGTAGTTTGGAAAATGTACGCATGATAGCTATGTTTACATCTATCGCCACATCACTTTTAAGTACAGTTGCCAACATATAAACACCCTGCTCGCTAAAAGCATAAGGATTTACAGTAGAATGTTTTAATTTTTCGAACCGGTCACAATTTGTGACCAGCTCCTTTTTTTCCTTATCATCAATCTGAAACATAAAGTCACTAGGGAATCTTCTTATATTTCTTTTCACTGCCTGATTCAATACTTTTGTCTCAACATTATACAACACTGCCAAATCTCTGTCTAACATCACTTGCTTACCACGCAACACTAAAATCTTAGAATTTATCTCGCCTTGTACTATTAACTCGTCCATTACTATATACTCCTACTCTTCCCCATCCTCAGGAGCTTCCAACTCCAAAGCATCTATATGCCCCAATGCACCAGCACCTGCGATGCCTTGGAGTGAGCCGTACATCTCTGTAGTGTTTTGGAGTACGCCGTCTATGAGCTTCTGGCGGCGTTTCCAGCTTGCCATGAGGGAGCGTTTTTCTTTGTCTAGTTCTGTTTGCATGGTCATGAAACCATCGACTATGGACTTCATCTGCATGCCAAACTCATTGCCTGTGAGGTAGTTGTAGAGCAGTACCATTTTGTCGCCTCTGTTTTCCTCTTTTTGTACACTCTTATGCACTTTTATGAGACTTTCACGTAGGAGTGAAGCAGAACCCTTAAACTCATCGAGGCTACAGACCCAGATGCTATCTACAAAGCCCATGCGATCCATGTCGTTAGGGTAGACTGAGGTGACTAACACACCTAAGTCTGCACCCACTTTGAGCATGTCTTGTTTGAGCTTGGTTATCCACCCATCAGACCATGCCTTGGTGTTTTTAGACTCATAACAGATGACCCCACAGTTTTGTAGCTCTCTGGTATGGATGGTCTGCACACAGTCTGCACCAAAGGCACCTTTTTTAACCTCATCTACATTGTCAAAAGGAAACTGAGACGCCAACCATGACTCGATGATGGTCTCCAAAGACTCACCCTGCACTTGCATAGAGCCTTGCTCACCTTTACGTTTGGCAGATTCGATGTCTCTTCGCATCTGTTCTATCTGTTCATCTTTGGCTTTGAGTTTTAGGGCTATTTCATCATCTAGTGCTTTAGAGAGTTTGAGTTTTTCTTCAGCTAGACGCTTGTTAAGCTCTAGTTCTGCTTCAACCTTAGCTTTGGCTCCTAACTCTTCTTTTTCACGTTTGAGCTTCTCCACTTCTGCTGTTGCAGTATGCAATGCTTTTACTTGCTCAGATTTTTTTTGAAGTTCTTCATTCATAAGCTTCATCTCATCCTCACGTTCTGCTGTGATAGTAGCTCTAAGTTCCGCTTGGAGTTTCTGCTTTTCTAAACGTAATTGCTCTTCTACCCTCATTTCTGTAGCCTTGGCAAGTTCTCTCTCATATTTAGCTTTCTCATCTGCAATAGCTTCTTCCTTGGCTTTAAGGGTATCGAAGGCTTTTTTATACTCTTGACGTTTAGCTTCAACTTCATCACGGAGCATCTTCTCTTTAGCTAAATGTTCTTCTTTAAACTTCTCTTCTATTTGATGATAGAAAATTTTATCTATCTCTATTTCTGTAGCACAGTTTGGACATTTAATAGTGTTTTGTGTTGACATTCTATTTCCTTTTTGAATTATGATTAACTTACTCTAGCTAACTTCCATTTTTCTTTAAATTTTTTCAATCCAATATATATATCACTATGACATTGTTTCATATCTTTGTTTTTTCCACAGAGACACTTATCTTTCACATAGTCATAGTGATACAAATATTTACTGATTTCTCTTAAAGACATCTTTTGTTGTACTTCTCTAAAAGTCAATCTATCCTCAGCATACATTTCTACAAAGCCTAAGCCTCCATGAGCGTAGTCTTTCCAAGGTGGTTTGCCAAATTTTTCATAATAACTAACCCAAAAGAAGTACGGTTCTAAACAATTTTCAAAAAATTCTTTTATTGTGAACTTATCTGAAAAACATTCTTCTTCTCGACCATATATTGCAAGGCACAGAGATTCATCACTATTAACATGTATATCTTCTATTTTAGACAGTCCAAGTTCATTTGCAATGTTTTGTAATTTATTTGAAGTCTCATATACTTTAGGTAGTACCATGTTTGGTAATAGTTCTAGCATAACTTTTATACTAAAAATATTGGTAAGTGTAGTTCCGTTATAAGTACGGTTTAAATATATATCTCCAACGATACATTTATTTGTCATGTCAATTTTGAGTCCAGGGTACTGAGTGGCAATCCACTCAGCATCCTTTAGACTTAACACGATATCCATGGTCTCTGAGGCGAAACGATAGGTTTAGCCTCTCCTGTTGTAGTTCCACTCGTAGACTCACCTGTTTTATCACGTACTTCAGCATCTCTACCATACTTCTTAACAGCTTCTATACCTATATCTCGTGTATTATCAGATGAATACATCTCACTAGTCCCTATAATTTCACCATTTTGTGCAACTAAGTTAAAGTATGGACTTCCATCTTTAGCAACCAATCTATCATAATTTTCATCATAAGGGCAATTTACCCTTACAGAATCAATGCCTCTTAGTGCCATTTGCTTGGATGAGTAGTTTTCACTAACTAAGATAATTTCATGGTTTGGTGCAACTAGTACCCAATGATAAGGCTGTTTAGCCTCTTTATTTTTTGTTACTCTATAATACGCTTGACGCATTTTTCTTCCTTTATCTAATTTAAAAGAATATAAACGTAACAAATACATATTAAAAACCATAAATCAAGACTCTTTAATATTATTTTAAAGTCTTTCACTATAGTATAACAGTGCATAGTTAGTTTATCATCTATGTTTTTCTTGAGTTCAACAAGGTTAATCCGACCAAGAATCTGCCTTGTTTTACTCACTCTACTTACTGTCGTAATTTTAAAAATCACACCTACTACTTATAGGATTATACTTACTATTATAGAAGCATTCTTACAATAATACTCCCCTTGGTCTTAATAAAACCTTATTAGCAGTATGAAAACAATATATTAATTATTAACTCCATATATTCAATTAAAATAGAATATATTATTTAATATTATTCTATTTAATAGGTAAAATAAGGTACATACACTTTAAAATAGTCATTTATTAGTAATTAAGTTATATTTCAATACAATACTCCTATGAAACAAATAACTCAAATTTTAAAAGAACTCTATCAGACCCCTACCAAAAAAGAGAAATTAGCTCAACTACTTGATGTTAAAACAACAAAAACGATAGAAAATAATATATTGAAATACAATAAGATGGATGAAACTATAGATAAAGAAATCATCTACGATATGACTTTACGTCAATATAGGTTTAATATATCTTTACCTAGTTTTGTACCAAGCAATATTATTTTTGACTATATGAGTAAACATATTAATAACACATATATTAAAGATGATTTTAAAGACGTTTTAAATTACATTTCAGAAGAGAAGACAGACCAATGTGATATTGCACTCATACCAACTAAAAAGTTATCACCACTCTTACAAAAAATCATACAAATAGAACTTTCACTTAAGTACAATATGAGTATTAAAATGGATTATATGGGGAATAGAGGTGATTTAGAAATCAAATATATTAAACCACATCATATATATTTTAGTGGGTATACACACTATATACATGCATCATACCATGAAGACAATATTACTAATATCGGCGAAATGAGAATATTTTCATTAAATGGAATAAAGTCTCTTGAATTCCATAATTTAGAAAATGAAATACTTCAAAGAAAAGTTATCGGTAATGCATGGGGAGAATTTAATAATTCTATTGTTCTACATATATCTGGCTCTGCTGCAATATATTTTAGAAGAGAAAATATCTTAAACGATAGTCAATTTGACCTTATGTCTTTAGAAGATGATAACTCACTCATTGTTAAAATGCATTATAAAAATGAAAATGATATTATAAATCTTATGCAAAAATGGATGCCGAATATAACAATTCACAAACATTCCGAAATTAGCGATAGAATATATCAAAAAATAAAAGAAAATTATGTTGATTTAACTATACAAAGAGAATTAAGTACTTAATTCTCTTTACAAACCCTTCTAACTCATTTCAGAGATATGCAAATTTGCAAGTATGGATTTCCCGCAGTCATGTCATATTTCTAACAAATGAGCCTTAACAATACGCTCTATGCTCTCTTTGTTTACCTCTAATTCTCTGGCTCTTTTACTGAAGCCCGAGAGGACTTCTTGTACCTCATCTATGATATGTAGAGCATCTTGTTTACGTAGTGACTGCTCTACCGCAAAATCTACTAACATCTTACGGTCAAACGATGATGTTTGACCTTTAAGTGAAAGCTGATGCTCTTTGGTATAGCCCTTACCATTGGCATAGGTAATGTCATAGGCTGGAGAGATACTCCATGAGCCTTGCTTGTCCATCATAAAAGAGAAGTTTTTTGCATGATCATCTTGATTTCTGGCAATGATATTGAACACCATACGTCTATACTGTTCTTCAACCTCTGCTTGACTCCCTGTGATGTGACGTGTAAGACGTAGCAAGTTATCGTAGCTATAGTGTTTAGGCAGATGTATGTTTGAGTGGGTCATTCCAGAAAGTGAGTGTAGGTGTATACGCTCATTGTCTACCCTGTCAAAACGTTTTATCATAAAGTGTGCAAGGTTACCATGGGCTAGTAACTCTAATTTTGGTACGACTATCCCTACTTCTGCTGCCATCTGCATATAGATATACTCTAACTTCGTATAATCAGAGCTAGCACCCTGCTCATTGGCTACATCAAACTTGAGTAGCCAATGTTCATACGGCTCAGGTAGGGTATCTCTAAGTCCATAAATCATCTCTTTACTCTGAGGGTTGTAACCCACAACAGCTTTGGCTCTAGCCCCTCCTGCTGAAGCAGCACTATCCATAAAAGCCAGTACCCCATCTACCACTTCTAGTGACTCACCTGTTACAACCTTTTGTGCATTACGAACAAAAGCCTCTAGTTCTATGGACTCTTGTAGTGCATGATGTTCTAGCAAATTTTCACTAGGTTCATAGTGTATGGCTCCCATACCTTTATGCCCTACAAACATAAGCTTCCCAACGACATTAAGTTCGTGAGGTGGTATGTTTTTAGATTCGAAGTATCGCTCTATGACCTTTGTACCAAATCTATCGGGTAATGAATCATGAAATACCCCTGCGAGTCCTCCATAGTATGCTACATCATCACTGTTGCTATAAAGTCTGGTAGACTGTAGGGGTAACTTCATGGGAGAAATCTCTAATCCTAAGCTTCTAAAAGCTTCATCATACTCAAAGTAGATTCGTCCTGCATTAAGTAGCAATGTCCCTATCTTATGCCCATAAATATGTGGGTGTATCTCTAGGTTCATGAGCGTATCCTCTTGGGTAGGGTATCTTTGTTCTTTAATGCATCTAGTGAGTTGTACTCTTTCTCTTGGAGAAGACCTGCTATATTGTCATGTAGCTTGAGTGCAAAGAGTAGTTTAAAAACATTCTCCAACGAAATTTTCTGCTGATAAATAAACTGCTTGTAGGTAGGTAGAGGTATGCCCGCACATGAAGCCAATTCATTTTGTTTCATTGCCTGAGCACGACGCTCTTTTTCTATAAGGGTAGAGAGCTTTGTTATGAGCTCTTTAGGGGTATTAAGTGTATGCATACATTATCCTTTAAAGATATTATAGCATACTTTATGTAACTTATATACTTTAATAGATACTATAGTATATTTTATCTATAATTCCTTCAAACTCAACCCAACTTTATTTTTCTCTAAGTCAATACTTATCACCTCAACCCTAGCCAAATACTGGTTCACAGAAAGTACTTCCAAAGGATGCTTAATACGTTTCTCACTCATTTGGGAAATATGTATCATCCCGTCATTTTTAAGCCCTATGTCTACAAAAGCTCCAAAGTCTGCGATGTTTCGTACCACACCAGAGACGATGCTCCCCTCTTTGAGATGCTCTATCTCTGTGAGTCCTTGCTTAAAAGGGATGCTAGGTAACTCTTCACGAGGGTCAAACCCTGGCTTGGCTAGCTCTTTGATAATGTCTTGTAGGGTGGGTTCACCCACCTTTAACTCTTCTGCTATGCGTTTCGTATCACTTAAGTCACTATACTTCTCTAATGCCTTGGCTACTGCATAACTCTCTGGGTGTATGCCTGTATTGTCAAAGACACTTTTACCTTCACGTATACGCATAAAGCCAGCAGCTTGCTCGTAGGCTTTGGCTCCTAAGCCTTTGACTTTGAGTAGTGCTTTTTTAGAATCAAAAGTACCCTCACTCTCACGGTGCTTAACAATGTTCTCTGCCACCTTCGTTCCCACACCTGCCACATAAGAGAGCAGAGATGCAGAAGCTGAGTTGACATCTACTCCTACTGCGTTAACCAGACTCTCTACACCCTCATGAAGTTTACGCTCTAAGAGCTTTTGGTCTACATCGTGTTGGTACTGTCCTATGCCTAGAGACTTGGGGTCTATCTTAACCAGTGTTGCCATAGGGTCACGCAAACGCCCAGCGATGGAGATGGCACCTCGTATGGTCACGTCTAAGTCTGGGTACTCACGTGCTGCGATGCTAGATGCAGAGTAGACCGAAGCCCCTGCTTCTGAAACTACAGTGTAAGGCAGATGCAAGCCATCGTCATTGAGCTTGGAAAAGAAGGCTTGGGTTTCGTTACTCGCAGTACCATTACCTATGGCTACACCTTGTATGTTGTACTTTTTGACAAGCTTTGCTACCACATCTCTAGACTTCTCATACTCGTCTCGTGGAGGTACAGGGT
>JALUYL010000030.1 GCA_027012955.1 Sulfurovum sp. | reverse complement strand
TTTTTAGCAACTTTTTTCATCTTTTCATAAGCATCTTTTGCTTCTTTGTCACTTACTTTTACATCAGCCATTTGTTTCTGCATCCAAAAACTTGCAAGTGCTGCTTCTTTTTCTTTTTTCGTAAGTACTTTTTTAGACTTAGCTGCCACCAATTTTGCTGGTGCCATCATCTGTATAAGTTGTTTTTTACCATCACCAGGAAGTTTATCCCAAGTCATTTTCCCTTTAGTTACTGCATTTAAAGCTTTATTTGCTTCATCAACTGTAATGATCATACCATTGACTGTTCCCGCTGTTTTTGCAAATGTAAACGTTGTTGTCAATGCTAAAGCAAGACCCAATACTGCTAAAAAATTTTTCATTCTTTCTATCCTTTTACGTGTTAATGTTGTATTTTACCTATATCTTTTAAAAGTTACGTGTTATTTCGAAACTTCAATCTTTGCATTGTCCATCAAGTCTTTAACGATAGTTCTTTCAATAATTTGTCTTCTTAGTCTCTCTTTTATCAAACCAAACTCAGGAATGGGTGTTGTCACATTACAATCCATAGATTCTTTTTTCAGTTGATTATAAAATTCCATAATCTGTGCATCGCTTACCGCAACTGTGGCACCTTGCTTCTTCATCCACATACTTGAAAATACCGACTCTTTTTCTTGCTCAGTCAATTCTTTACTCGCACTGTCAGTAATCAGCATTGGCAATGCCATCTCTTCTATCAGACGTTTTTGTTGTTTACGTGGTAAAAGATCTAGGTCTTTTACTTTACCCTGAGTTCTTTTTCCAAGGTAGGTATCTGCATCTTTTTTAATGAGTTTTATCCCATTTACTGTTGCGACAACAGCCTTCCTAGACCTTGATTTTCTTACTCTTTTAACTGGCTTTGGCTTTCCATTGAGGTTAATCTCACCCAAGTCTACAACCGAAGACTGCTCTTTTTCATGCATGATGTTAGTGAGTGAGTTCTTCAACCCATCTGCCGATACAACACTCACTGCCATCGCGACAGCAACACTCCATAATGTAATGGATTTTTTCATTCTTTTCCTTTTAACTTGTTAGTACTTATTTTTTTGGTGCGTTTTCTGTTTTAGTCATATCAACTATTTTTGCTTTACTTTTTAACTCTTTGGCAACCTCAGAAATCTTCGATGCAAATTGTTTTTGCTTTAATGACATCATGATTTTATCTTTTACATCAGCATAAGGTAGAGCTTTCGCTTCATTTTTTGTTTCCAAGTATATTACATGGTATCCAAACTGTGTTTTTACAGGTTTCATAGTAATTTCACCATTATTAAGCGCCCATACTGCTTTTGAAAATGCTGGTACCATTTGCCCTTTTTTAAACTCGCCAAGGTCTCCACCTTGTGGTCCAGAAGGTCCTGTAGATTTTGCTTTTGCCAATTCTATAAATTTGGCTTTAAGTGCGTCACCTTTTAGTGCTTTCATATCATCAATAATCGCTTGTGCATCTTTCTCTTCTTTTACCAAGATATGTCTAGCATGCATTTTAGCTTCACTCATGAATTTTGCTTTGTTTTTTTCATAAAATTCTTTTGCTTCACCATCACTTACTATTGCATTGTCCATCTGCTCTTTCATCCACATATTGACAAGTAACTCATCTTTAATTTTGTCCATATTTCTTTGAAATTCTGGTTTTTTATCGATGCCTTCTTTCGCTGCAAGTTCTGTAAAAAGCTGTTTTTCCACAAGTCTGTTTGTAATCATTTGTTGCTCAGCAGGTTTCAAGTCAGCGAAATTTGCTTTAGGTGCTTGTGCCGTTACAAATGTCTGTGCATCTTGTTTGGTGATATTTTTACCATTGACTGTGACTAAAATGTCTGAAGCCAAAGCAGATGATACGATGATTGATAGTGCTACGATTGAAGTTTTTGCAAGTTTTAACATGTTGAATTTTCCTTATGGTTATAATAATTTAGCAAAAGTATATCTCTCTTGGGTAAATCATTCATTAATGTGATATTATTTTATTCAACCTTAGATTAGAAGAGGATAATAACCATGGCAAAAGTCAAAAAAGCAACAAAAAAAGAGATAGATGAGATAAAAGCACTCTTTTTACACCATTACCCTGATTCACTCACGGAACTTACCTATACTAATCTTTATGAACTGCTCATCGCAGTCATGCTTTCAGCACAATGTACAGACAAACGGGTGAATGTCATAAGCCCTGCCCTCTTTGAAGCCTACCCTAACCCAATAAGCCTTGCCAATGCAGACTTGAATGAAGTCAAATCCTACATCAATACCTGTTCTTTTTTCAACAACAAAGCCAAAAACCTCATCAAAATGGCACAGTCTGTAGTCGAAAACTATGGCAACGAAATACCCCTAGAGCGTGATGAACTCGTTAAACTCGCTGGTGTTGGACAAAAAACAGCCAATGTTGTCATGATAGAATATGCAGGAGCCAACCTCATGGCAGTAGATACACATGTCTACCGAGTCGCACACCGCTTAGGACTTAGTGATGCCAACACTGCCATAAAGTGTGAGGAAGAGCTGACCAAAAAGTTTAAAACAGACCTTCATTTACTTCATCAAGCCATGGTACTCTTCGGACGATACAAATGTAAGGCGCTTAAACCAGAGTGTGAAGAATGTTTTATGGCTGAACACTGTAAGACCTCACAGACCTTTAAAGTCTAATGCTCATCATGTGAGCGCCTATGGTAACGCTCAACAACTTCTGGGTCATGATGCAAATTAATCTTTGCATCCTCTTTCCCCTCATAATCGATACTTGAAAGTACATAACGTATAGATTCAAGTCTCGCTTTTTTCTTATCATTACTATCTACTATTATCCAAGGAGCATACCCTGTATGTGAGCGGCTGAACATCTCCTCTTTATAATAGGTTACTTTATCCCACATCTCTTGTGCCTTTTGGTCTACAGGACTTAACTTCCAGTGTTTAAGTGGGTTACTCATACGTTCTTTAAAACGTTTTTGCTGATTTTCTTTTGTAATGGAATACCACAGTTTAATAAGTATAATCCCATCATCCATGATAGAATGCTCTATCTCAGGTACCTGTTTCATAAACTTTTCGTACTGCTCCTTCGTACAAAAATCAAATACAGGTTCTACGATGGCACGGTTATACCAGGAACGGTCAAAAAAGGTAATCTCTCCAGGGTTTGGAAGATGTTGAAAGTAACGTTGAAAGTAAAACTGTCCTGTTTCTACCTCTGTAGGTTTTTGTAAAGCGACAACCCTGAATTTTCTAGGGTTAAGATACTGTGTAAAACGTTTTATGGAACCACCTTTCCCTGCAGCGTCACGCCCCTCGAAGATAATCATCACACGTTTGTTGTTTTCATAGACCCAGTTTTGCAGTTTTATAAGCTCAACCTGAAGTTCTCTTAACTCCTCTTCATACTCTACATTTCGAGTAATTTTTGCTAGCTTCTTTTTATTCATAAGCTGAGTAAGTCCACTTTTACTCTTAAGCATACGTAAGTTTTCTTCTAACTCTCTGAGTACATTTTTTGCTTTTTTGTCCTTTACTTCTTTATATAAGTAGTTCAAATCTTGGAATATCGTTTTCATATCTGTCCTTATGTGTGTATTCCTTTATTTTACTCCTGAAAATTTACAAAAATATTGATATATATCATCAATTAGACGTGATTTAGTATGCCTATTAAAACCTCATACGTTCTCTCCACTGACTCCAAATCTACCTCTTCGCGTGTGGAGTGAGGGTAACGTATCGTTGGACCGATAGAAGCGAACTTCATAGCAGGGTATTTCTCGGCTATAACACCACACTCTAGCCCTGCATGTATCGCCATCATTTTTGTTTTACCAAAAACAGACTTCATCTCATCACTTACAAGGTTTGTAAACTCTGAGACATCGGGTTTCCATGCAGGGTATTTGTCTTCAACCTTTACTTCAAAACCGTAAGACTCAAACATCTCAACGGTCTCATTGGTTAAACTCTCCAACGCCTCTGCTCCCATGGCACGTGCTGAAGTCTCTATCTTCACGCCACCCTTTTCATCTGCAGTGATAATGGCAAGGTTTATGCTTACATCGGGAATCCCTAGCTCTTCGTTCATCGCATGTACGCCATGTTTAAAAGTATCTATGAGATTTATAATTTTTCCACCCTCAGAAAAAACTTTTGGAGATTCTTTGAGTACACGTACACTTACTTCTCCCTCATTTTCCAGAGCTTTTTCACTTCTTACAATAGCTACTGCATTTGCAGGGATGGAGTTACGACGTTCTCCTGCATATATGGAAGCTAGTTCAGTCACATCATTTTCTACCAAATACTTTCCAAGCACTTTAATAGCAGAAGGAATACCCTTGTCTATGTCTACACCTGAGTGTCCACCTACAAGCCCTTTGACTGATACTTCATAACACGTACCTTTCCCTTCTACATAGTCATCTTGTTTAAATGCTGCAATGTCTGCACCACCGGCACAGCCTATGTAAACTTCTGCTTCATCCTCAGAGTCAAGGTTGAGCATATATTTTGATTTCAAATCAAAGGCAACTTCATTGGCTCCTATAAGTCCTATCTCTTCATCTGAAGTGAGTAAAAACTCTAGCTCTCTACCTTCATCCATGCACTGCATCATCATGGCTATCGCCATACCATTATCGGCACCCAAAGAGGAGTCTTTGGCTCTCATGACACCCTCTTCTATGTAGGTTTCTATCACGGGTGCTTTACCCATACAGACCATGTCGTAGTGTGCTTGCAGACATAAAGTTGGATTACCTTTATAGATATAGATATTTTTAACAGCATCTACTTCGACACTATAGTTTCTCTCTTTAGCAAAAGCGACAAGAAAATCTAACAGTTTATCTGCTTCTTTACTACAGTGAGGTATTTGTGTGAGGGTTTGAAAATGTTCTATAATTGCTGACATGGCTTATCCTGTTTTTTATGTGATTGTACTATAATTTGAAAAAATATAGGATGTCACCATGTGCTTCATCGTTACACTCGTCATGTTAACCCTTGCTATACAAAGTTTTACACAACAACAATACAAAGCAGGTACCCTACAACTTATTATTGCACTAGGTTTTATGGCACTTCTTATTCGCAATATTATTGCAGTAAGAAATCAAAAGCAAGGATGTAGTACCACAGGTTGTGGCATAACTGAGTGGTTTACCAATTTATTTAGAAAAAAAGAAGACAAAGCATGAAAGAGCACTTTTTTACCTGCCCCTACTGTTGGGAACGTATTTCTATGATATTAGACCCTGAAGAAGAGACAAGTGACTACATAGAAGACTGTGAAGTCTGCTGTAGACCCATTGAGCTTTTTTTTAAATTTTTTGGCGATAGACTGGTAAGTTTTGAAGCCAAGCAGATGGAGGGGATTTAGGCATCTCTAATAAAACAACTTATATACGAGTGTAAATACTGCTATCATCCCTACTGTCCAAAGCAGTGCATCTTTTACATCTTGAGAGGGGTTGAGTGTGCCACAGTGAGGACAGGACTTTATCCCTTTTTCGATCTCACCACCACAATAACTACACTGCATCATCTACCTTCTTAAAACGTTTTACCGTTACACCGTTTACTTCTACTTTTCCTGTAAACATCTCATAAGGGCGCACCCATATGCCCTGCTCACCATAGAGTGCCTTATATACCACCATCCACTCCTCAGTCTCTGAGTGTTGTGCTGTCATGTAGACTTCGTACATGTTGCCTTTGTAGTGTTCGTAGCGTCCTGTTTCTAGTTCCATAGAGTTATCCTTTTTATATGCGCTATAATATACTATTCATTATTTTAAAAGGATGAGTTATGCATAAATGGCGTTTAGATTTTAGAGTATGGCACTGGGTGCATGCTACAGTGATACTGGGGTTACTCGGTACTGTATTTTTGCGCAAAACCTTTTTGTCTTGGAGAGCGAACTCTGAGTTACTCACACAGAAACTTTCTGAGATAGACCTCTCTGTTACAGAAGCACAAGCTAAAGTCTTAGCCAAAGCCATCCGTGCACCTATGTGGGAATGGCATATCCTTTTAGGTTATGCTTTGGCTACTTTAGTTGTATGGAGGATTATCCTCTTTTTTACAAAGAGTGGCAAACAAAATTATCTACATCTAAAAGAAGAAAATCTACATAAAAAATTAGTGAAACTTGGCTATATTGGTATCTACATTATCATTCTATTTATGACACTCTCTGGTCTTACGATTCATTTTTATGAGGCACTGGGATTAGCAAAAGATACAGCGCATGACATCAAAGAAGTCCATGAATTTGTCTTCAATGCCGTACTTATCTTCGTACCTTTGCACATACTAGGTGTAATAATCGCCGAGCATAGAGACGAAACAGGTATAATCTCCGATATGATAAACGGTGGAAGCAAATCTTGATCTGATTTCTGATATATAGTAGTTAAACTATATTTTGGAATACACTATGATAACCTTAGAACAACTAGAAATAAGACATAACTATACTTTCCCTTCTCTTTTTCAAACCCTCTTTGAAGCAGACAAACTCAACTGGATGAGAGGGTTTGATGAGCCTCTTGAAAAGGGTAAAACATGGGCAGATGACGTCTACCCAATACTGAAAGTTAATTCCCCTCTTTTACTACACTCTGGTGGCTCAGACTTTGAACTACTTACCCCAAAATCCATACTCGATTTTGAATTTCCTGAAGCATGGGATACAGACACCCATCACTTCATACCTTTTGCCAAAACGGCTGAGGGTAATACCTATGCCTTTTATGACAACGGTGAAGAAGAAACCCCTATCGTTCTCATTTGGGAAGACGATGAGGCTGAGTATGTCGCTAAAAACTTTGAAGACTTCATCTTTAGAAAAATGCTAGAAGCCGCAGACGACATAGACAAAGACGATCTCTACGCAGACTACGGCAAAGAAAACCCAATGGAACTTTACAGAGCAGACCTCAAGGCAGATTTGGAAGCTATACGCCCATACCTCAAAGGCACATACCTAAACATATTAGATGAATCCTACAATGGTGACGTCCTTGAAACACTCATTGCTTATGGCTTTATGGGGAGTAAACCTGTTAAAGAGGTTATCAAAGAATTGTTAGATTTTGAGTTTATGGGTGAGGTGTTTGAGCACGAGAAGTAAAAGTATGACAATTTGACATATTTTTGCATAAATTGAAAAATGTGGGTTATAATTTGTGTGTAGTCTGACCTGTTGTTTCAAACAGCAGCTACAACTACTGTTTGAGTCTCTAGTCAAATCATGACTTCGAGAGGGTGTGAGAATTATGGATATACTCATCCTAATACTTACAATTATTGTAGCTATCTTAAGATACTTCAATAATTAAACATTCAGAGGGAGCTAACGCTCTCTCTTCAAACATTATTTTATCATAATATTTTATTTTTGTAAATAGTTAAAAATCTCCCAAATCTCGTTCCCATGCTTTGCGGGGGAATGAATATACGATATTATTGAAAATTGGAGATTTATTTGTTTATTAAAATGAAGTATGCATTACCACATGCAACGTAGTAACGAGTCACGTGGCAATAAGTCAAATTAGGCTTTTGGATTTTTACCATACTTATTATCATCTTTACTATCCAACATTGCCATAATCATAAGAACTACTTGCCCTATATATGGGATAAACATAACTAAAAGCCACCACGCACTTTTGTTGATATCGTGTAGTCTTCTAGTCATAACTGCCCAATAAGGTATAACGTGAATTAGGGCATAAATTGCCCCTACAAGAAATATTATCATACGTAGTTCATCATCCTTTAGCGATGAAGGATCAAGAGGATCAAACGGTCTTAAAGTCCCTAACATAAATGCTAAGACAAACATTGGTACAAGATAAACCAACATAAAGTACCAATACTCACTTCTTGTTGCCCTTCCTTTAAATGTTGCGTAAGATTTCATTGCCTTTAGATACCAATTCATTTCATCATCCTTTAAGATTTATTTAAATAACGAATTATTATACATAATTTTGTCTTAATTCATATAATAAGCCACATTACTATGATGCACCAGAAAAGCAGTAGTACTCTGCAACCCTCATTCCCCATGCTTTGCGTAGGGAATGAATATCCAAAATTATTAAAAATTGGAGATCTTTTTATCGAACTGAAGTATGCATTACCGCATACAACGTGCTAATGAGTCAGAGAAAATTTAAATGTTGACACAGAATTTGGGACAGGCGGGTTAGTGATTCTTTAGCACTCTTTAGAGCTTTTGACGAAGTTAAATTTTTTTAGATTCTTCCACAAGTAATTTACACATCTCGCCATACTTTTTATAAATTTTTTCAATTCCTTCTGTTTCTCTATCTAGTTTTAATTTAAGACTAAACTCAGTTGTCATTACTACATATTCACCAAAAAATATTTCCAAGTTTGGAAAATAAAATTTAATTATCATTGTCAACTCTAATGAATCATATTTTCCATCACTCAAACCAACCAATTCAAGAGATGTTATTTTATTTTGATAATCATTTAATATCATAAAGGCTTTTTCAAGCTTTTCTCTTTTAAACTGTTTTTCTTTTTCTTTCTGCTTTTTATTTTCTAAAAACCAATCTTTAGCCAATGCAACAACTAAACCAATCACCCCACCTGCAAACATTGAACCAATATCCATATTTTATCTCCTACACCGCATAATAAGTAGCCTTCGAGTGATGCACCACCAGCGCAGTAGTACTCTGCTCAGGATGTATCTGGAAGGTCTCAGAGAGCTCTATCCCAAACTCCTCAGGCTTTAACAAATCAAATATCAACCTACTCTGCTCCAAATCTGGACAAGCTGGGTAACCGAATGAATATCGTGCTCCATGGTAACGGTTCATACGTACATCACGTAGTGAACCACCTTCCTTGTCTGCTATGTTCAGGTCTAGGCGTATTTGTTTGTGGGCTACTTCTGCTAAGGCTTCGGCGAGTTCTACAGAGAAACCGTGTACCATGTTATACTCTAGGTATTTGCCTGCATCGTAGAGCTCTTTTTCATAGGCTGAGAATTTACTTCCTGCACTCACACAGGTGATAGGCAGTATATCGTGTCTATCATTATGAAAAAAGTCTGACAATGCTCTGTAGGGTTTACGTCCTTGTCTTGGGAAGCTGAACTTTCCTACAGCTCTGTCCTTGACCTCATCAAAACTCTCTGTAGAAGCATTGGCATCTACATTCCAGCCCTCAGACTCATCAAAAACAAGAAGCTCTTGCTCATTGCTTCGTACAGGGTAGTAACCATAGATGATGGTTGGTTCAAATAGACCTTTGTCCACAAACTCTTTTTTAAGACGCTCGTACGCTGGGTAGACAGTTTTATCTAGGAGTTTTTGGTACTCCTCTTTCGTCATACCTTTAGACTTGTACCCCCAGTGAAACTTGATGACAGACCGTTGGTTGACCCAGTTAAAGACCATATCTAAGTCCAAGTCCTCTTTTTGAAGCACTCTTCGTCCCCAAAATGGAGGGGTTGGTACAGATTGTGGTTCTGGGAGTTTAATCTCAGAGAATGGAGGGATGACGACTTTTTTCTTGACCTTCTTCTCGCGCTCCATCATATCCCCTGCCATACGTGTGTCAAGCCCTACAGAGTTGTCTTCGTTGTACTTCTCTATACGTGACATCGCTATCACACCATCAAAGGCATCACGACAGTAAAAGATAGGGCCTTTATAGATAGGACGGCAAAAGTCATCAACAAAGCTACGTGTCAGTGCTGCTCCACCTAAAAGCACAGGAATGGTCATACCCATCTCTGCCATGGCTTCAAGGTTGTCTTTCATTACAGCGGTAGATTTTACCAATAATCCTGACATACCTATGGCTTGGATGGACTGTTTTTCTACTACATCAAGGTACTCTTGAAGGTCTGTTTTTATCCCTACATTCACGACTTTATAGCCATTGTTAGAGAGGATAATGTCAACGAGGTTTTTACCCACGTCATGCACATCTCCTCTTACTGTTCCTATGACCAGTGTAGTGTCTGTATCTTTCTCTTGTTTGGTAAGATACGGGTTTAAGTAATCCACTGTAGTTTTCATGGTCTCTGCTGACTGAAGTACAAATGGTAACTGCATCTGCCCTGAACCAAAGAGTTCTCCTACCACTTTCATAGCATCTATGAGTATCTCATTGACGATGGTATCTGGGTGTATCTCATGGCGTGCTTCTTCTACGAGTGGTATCATCCGCTCTTTGTCACCATCTAAAAGAAGTTTGGCTATTTTCTCTTCAGTTGACATTGCCAAGTAGGCTTCATCATCACCCTCTTCATCTATGGTTACATCTGAAAAATGCTCTATAAATTTAAACAACGAATCATCATCGGGAGAAAAAAGTAACTCTTCACAGATATTTTTATCTTCATCTGACATTTTAGCAAGTGGGATGATGTGTTTGACGTTGATAATCACTGTTGTAAGTCCTGCTTGTAAACAGTGGTGTAAAAAGACGGAATTTAAGTAACGTCTAGCATTGGCATCTAGCCCAAAAGAAATATTAGAAAGTCCCAGTGTTGAGCCTACTTCAGGGTGACGTTTATGCAACTCTCTTATGGCTTCTAGTGTTTGAATGGCAGCATCTCGGTACTCTAAGTCTCCAGAACCCACCGTAAAGGTTAGTGTATCAAAAATGAGATTTCGAGGGTCTATACCATGACCGTTTACTGCCATGTCATACATACGTTCTGCTTGGGCTACTTTGTCCTCTTTCGTCTTTGCCATACCTACTTCATCGATGGTCAGACAGACCAAAGCCGTACCAAACTTTTTCGCAAGCTTACAGATGGCATGAAACTTCTCTTCTCCATCTTCAAGGTTTACAGAGTTGATAATAGGTTTCCCACCGATGCATTTCAAGCCCTCTTCCATCGTATGCACACGTGTCGCATCTGGCATAAGAGGAAGGGGGATTTTTTGGTTGTACAACTCCATAATGGCTTTCATATCTACAGCACCATCACGCCCTGCAAACTCCACGTTGACATCGAGACAGTGTGCACCGTCACGTACTTGTGCTTGTCCAACGGTGAGTGTACCTTCATAGTCACTTGCGATGATGAGTTCTCTAAATGCTTTAGACCCCGTGGAGTTAGAACGCTCACCTATGAGTAAAGGTGCTGGCTCTTGAAAGAGTTCCGTAGAGTTAAAAAGTGAAGCGATGCTTGGTTCCAAGTGTCCACTTGGTTCTTTGGGTTTCAAGTTCCCTACAGCCTTTTTAAGTGCTTGTATGTGCTGAGGCGTGGTACCACAACATCCACCTAAAAAGCTCACACCATCAAACTCGGTAAATTCCAACTGTTTATCTGTAAATTCATCGGGTCCCATAGGGTAATAAGTGTAGCCTCCACGGTTTTGTGGCAGTCCTGCGTTTGCATGTACGGAGATAGGAAACTTACAGAGTTCCGAAAGTGTTTTTAAGTGTTTTTTGACTTGGTCAGGCCCTGTACCACAGTTGAAACCAAGTGAGAGTATGTCAAAAGGTTCGAGTATAGTTACGATAGTCTGAGCGTCAGTTCCTATAAGCATAGAACCACTAAGTTCAATGGTTACAGATACCATGATAGGTAACTTTACCTTTCTACTTTCATTAGCGGCTTCACAAGCGTGAAGCGCTGCTTTTATCTGTAGAGGGTCTTGACAGGTTTCTAGTAAAAATATATCACATCCACCATCTATGAGACCCTCAGCACAAATTTTATAGCCTTCATACATCTCATCATAGTGAATATGACCCAATGATGGTAATTTTGTTCCAGGTCCAATGGAGCCTAAAACAAAACGTGGTTGTTCAGGTGTAGAGTACTCATCACATATCTCCTTGACAAGTACTGCAGCTTTTTTAGAAAGCTCATAAGCACGTTCTCCCATCTGATATTCATCAAGTACCCACGGCATTGTTCCAAAGGTATTTGTCTTAAGGAGGTCAGCTCCAGCCATGGCATATCGCATATGAATACGTTTAAGAAGTTCAGGTGCAGTGTCAATGAGCAGTTCATTACAGCCCTCTTGATTCATCCCTTTGTTGCATACCCATGCCTCTTCTGGGACATCTAAATCTTGTATCTGTGTACCCATAGCACCATCGATGACTAAGATACGTTCTTGTAAAAGTGATTTGATTGTTTCGGTTATAGACACTTGTTTTCCTATAGATAATATTAATCGCATTGTACCAAAATATCAAGATAAAAGTCTATAAATGACGTATATCAAGCTTCTTTTAATCAGCATAACTTATAATATACTATCAAAGCCAATTTTAAATGGAGACAGTATGGGTCGAATTATCAAAAATATAGTGACAGGCAAAGAAATTACAAAGCCTGATCCAATCGATGAGGAAGTGCCATTTGATGGTGGGGTTATGATTACCGAAACGGATACAGCAGGTATCATCACCTATGCTAACCGTAAATTTAGAGAACTTACAGGCTATACTAAAGAAGAACTCATTGGTGCACCACACAATATAAATAGACACCCAGACATGCCAAAAGCCGCATTCAAGGGCTTATGGGAAACTATCAAAGGTGGTAACTACTGGGAAGGTTTTGTTAAAAATATGACGGCTGAAGGTAAATACTATCTTGTTGTCGTATGGATAAAACCAAAACTTGATGACAATGGTGAGATTATAGGATACATCGCAGGAAGAAAAATCCCAGATAAAGATCTCATGGAGAGAGCTTTAGCGCAATATAAAGTTATGAAGTATGACGAATAAGAAGCATCAAATGCTTCTTATAAACTCTTTTTTGCTTCTTGTAGCGCAGATATAACTGCATCTATATTTGCTTTAGGGATATGAACTTTCCAGTCTGGTTCTTCTGCACCAGCTTGAAGTGATATACCAATACTTGCAACAGACTCACTTTTAGGTCCATAAGGCTGAGACACTGTTGTAATAGTTATCTTCCCATCTTTTGTACCACTTAATGTCATTTCATCAATATTTGTAACTGTTCCACTCATAATAAATCCTTTAAATTTTAATGTAAATGATTATAGCACAAAAAGTTAACGGTTTTTAACTAGCCTCATTAACACCGCTTGCATTTTACGCCATGCTTTTATCTCTATGGCTGGGAAACCTGCATACATTTTGCCACCGTCAAGTGATTTGGTCACGCCACCCTTACCTGCGATAGTTGTAAATGCACCTATGTCTAAATGTCCTGCCGTCGCACTCTGCCCACCCATAACAACATTACGTCCCAATATTGTAGAACCAGCAAGTCCAACTTGTGCGGCACAGAGTGAATGTTCACCCACATCACAATTGTGTGCGATTTGTATAAGGTTATCTAGCTTTGTACCTTTACGGATAAATGTCGTACCAAACACTGCTCTGTCTATGGTACAGTTTGCACCTATCTCTACATCATCTTCCACTACTGCATTACCATTTTGGTAAATCTTTACATGTTCACCTTGTTTTGTATGTGCAAACCCATACCCATCACAACCTATCACCGTACCAGCATGGATGATACACCTCTTTCCCACTTCTGTACCATGGTACAATGTGACATTTGGGTAGAGTAAAGTATTTGACCCTACAGTAACATTATCTCCCACATACACACCGGCCATAACTGTCACATTATCACCAAGGGTGACATTGTTTCCAAAGCGCACGCGTTTGTCAATATCACAGTTTTCACCTAAATGTGGATGTCCACCTTTGGTTATAATTTTATGTGCAAAAAACTTAGATGCATAGGCGAGTTTCAAATAGGCTTCATCGTTAATCAAAGCTATCGTAGTCTTAGGTAATAATGCTGCATGTTTCTCATCGATGAAAACAGCCGCTGCTTTAGTATCGGGAAGTTGTGAAGCATATTTGGCATCTGTAAAAAAAGAGAGTTGTGTCGGTGTTGCTTCACTTAGTGTATGTATACCATCTATCTCAATGTCATTACCATTAAAATCAATGTTAAGTTCTTTGGTGATTTGGGAGAGTGTATAAGTCATGTAAATCCTTATATGTAGGGTGTGGTTGCCACCATACCTTTGTATTTGTCTGAAGAAAAAAGTTTTATTGTATCATTATATTTGAAGGTGTGGTAGCAACCACACCCTACGAAAGAACCGATTATCTTTCAATAGCCACCACACCACCACGTACAATCTCACAAGGATTATAACGCTGTGCTGCTTCTATAAAGTGTTTAACACGTTTTGGTTCATCTGCAACCATCACGATAATCATTTCAGTACCGACATTCACTACTCCACCATTGTAAGCCGCAGAGAGTACTGAAATGTCAGCTAGGTTTTCAGCGATAGGAAACTTCGCCAGTACCATCTCTTTTTCTACCATCTCTTCATGTTCTATCACTTTATAGACAGGAATGAGTTTATGGAGTTGTTTCGTTACCTGCTCCATAAGTCTACTAGAACCTTTGGTTGCGATAGTAATATGTGACATGTCACTATCAGGGATAGGCGCAACGGTTAGAGACTCAATGTTATAGCCACGTGCAGCAAAGAGCGAAGTAATACGAGAAAGTACAGAACTTTCATTCATCACAATGACAGAGATGACACGTCTTTCATTTACGTTAGTTTTCATTATGCATCTCCTTTTGTGGTTTGTGGTAACATCATGTTAAAAAGTGCTCCACCTGATGGTACCATCGGAAGTACATCTTCAAAACGGTTTGTTTGTACGTTCATGAAACATACTTTATCTTGTTTTATAGCATCTTTAATCGCTGCATCAAACTCTGCCTTAGTAGTCACATCATACCCGATGCCCCCACACGCTTCAGCCAATGCTTTAAAGTTAGGCTGAAAACTCAAATCTGTCTCAGAATAACGCTTTTCATAGAAAAATGTTTGCCACTGTCGAACCATTCCTAAGAAGTGGTTGTTCAAAATCATGTTAATCACTGGTATTTTGTACTCAGCTGCTGTAACCAACTCTTGCATATTCATCAAGATTGAACCATCACCTGTTACATTGACAACGGTCTTCTCTGGAAATGCTCTCTTTACACCAAGTGCCGCAGGAAAACCAAAGCCCATGGTTCCTAGTCCACCAGAGTTTATCCATTGGCGTGGTCTGTCAAACGGGTAGTGTTGTGCTGCCCACATTTGGTGCTGCCCAACATCTGAAGTAATGATGGCATCTTCACCGATAAGCTCACCAATACGCTCAATAGCCCACTGAGGCTTAATCACTTCATCTGAATCTACATAAGACTGAGGATGCAACTCGTCATAACGATTTAAGATGTTTCTCCATGCTTCATAACGGTCTGTATCAACATCATCAAGCTGTGGCAACATCGCCTGAAGTACTTCTGTGATATCTCCTACTATAGGATAGTCCACATCTACAAGTTTACCGATGTTTGCCGCATCAATATCTACATGAATAATGTCAGCATACTTCGCAAACTCTGAAAGTTTACCTGTTACCCTATCATCAAATCTAGCCCCCAATGAGATAACCAAATCCGTTTCAGACATCGCCATGTTTGACGAGTAATTACCATGCATACCAAGCATACCAAGAAGCAGTGGATTTTTAGCACCCATAACACCTCTAGCCATAAGTGTCTCCACTGCAGGGATTTGTGTTTTTTCAGCCAATTCTCTTACAAGTTCATACGCATTAGAAAGTACAACACCCCCACCGATATAAAGCAAAGGTTTCTTCGCAGATTTAATCGCTTCAACGGCTTTTTCAATCTGTTTTTTATTACCTTTATAGGTTGGTTTGTAAGTTGGGATATCTACTGAGTCAGGGTAAATAAATTCACCGATGTCTACCGTGATATCTTTAGGCACATCCACAAGTACAGGACCTGGACGACCAGAACGTGCAATGTAAAATGCTTCTTTAAGTACACGTGGCAGTTCTTCAAGTGTACGTACCAAAAAATTATGCTTTGTACATGGACGTGAGATACCTACTGCATCTATCTCTTGAAAACCATCTGTCCCGATGAGAGAAAGTGGCACCTGCCCAGAGATAACAACCAATGGAATAGAATCCATATATGCAGTTGCCAATCCAGTGACTGCGTTGGTAAATCCTGGTCCAGAGGTAACCATTGCCACCCCTACTTCACCTGTTGCTCTTGCATATCCATCTGCTGCATGAACAGATGCTTGTTCGTGACGGTTCAAGATATGCTCGAACCCCTCTTGCTTATATATTTCATCATAAACGTGCATGATAGCCCCACCAGGGTAACCAAATACTGTAGTTACACCCTCGGCGATAATCGCTTCACATACCATTTGTGCACCAGACATTTGTCCCATTACACACTCCATTGTTATATTTTGTCTGATTATAGCGAAATTACATTAGATTTATTTATCACACATCTCCAAAGCCACACCTTCACGTAACCCATCGTCTATAACTACACAGTTTTTAAACTCTAACATCGTATAGAGTTGTTTATAAATGAGTATCCCTGCTGCTATCAAATCGGAGCGCCCAGTTCCAACTGCAATTTCTCGTTCTTCAAAAGGCATAGAGAGGAGTTTTTTGAGGTAGAAGTCTAGTTCATCCTTCTGGAGTGAAGTACCATTTATCTTAGTAGCATCATACGTTTCATAGTTAAATCCCAATTTCATCGCTGCCACTGTTGTCGGTGTACCTGCAGTTGCCACAAAAGAGTCTGGTTTTTGCTTGGTTGCATAGAGCTCTGCACAAAACATCTGCATATCAAGCATCTCATGAGGCAGTGCTTTTTCTATATTTTCAAGTGTCTCATAACTCTGAGCAATCGTTACAATCCCGATAGGAAAACTTTTACTTATGGTTTCATCTTTAAACTGAAAGATAAGTTCTGTCGAGC
>JALUYL010000029.1 GCA_027012955.1 Sulfurovum sp. | reverse complement strand
AGAGTAGCAAAGGTGTGGTACGTAAAAGTGTTTTATAAAACATGAAAATCCCTAAGTTTTAAGTATAGAACTTTATTCTATTGCTATAACTTTAACGTATTATAAATAATAAAGAGATTTATTTGGACGTTATCTAGGGTTTTAGATAAGTATTAAAAATCCGATGACAATGATGAGAAATCCTGAGATTTTGTTTTGTGTTTCATCACTTAAAGTAAATGAGGACTTTTCTTCTGAAATACGTGTAGCTTCTTGCGGTGTTGTGGAGACTAGCTTAGTTTTAGTTTTAGGTGTAGGTTTTACTGTGGTTTTTATATGTGTGGGATTTGGTTTTATTTGCTTTGGTTTGGGAGTGCTTATGTGTTGAGTAGGTTGTTGCACAACTGTTTTTGGTGTTAGGTTTGAGCCTCTTTCTACACATGCCGTAAAGAGTAACGTGAAAAATAGTAGAGTAGTTGTTGTTTTTATCATTAATATATTTTCCCTAAAATTGTGTATGAAAGTTTGCAATTATAGTAAATAAATGGTTAATGATGCTTAAATAGTATGGTATAGTAAGCCAAGAGGTATTTCTTTAAGCAAATACATACTAGAATAAACAAATTTTATTAACAAGGCAATGGACACATGAAAAAATTAGCAAGTACAGTAGCACTTTTAGCAATCTCGGGTAACCTCTTAATGGCAGGTGGGAGCATTTCTCCTGTTGAACCAGAAATCACAGTACCTCTACAAGATGTAGTGATGTTAAATGATAGCATCCAATATGAAGGTTTTTATGCTGGTGGTGCACTTAGTCACATGACTATGTATGAAAATGTTGCAGCAAGTAGTTATGCGTTTACGCTTTTAGCAGGGTACTACTTTAACCAATACTTCGGACTTGAAGCACGATATACACGTTCAATAGGTGGTATGGATGTGACTCCTCCTGCTGCAGCAAATGTAGCTAGTATGGAAAACTATGGTTTATATGCGAAGCCAATGTATTCTATCACTACTGGGTTGGCATTGTATGGTCTTGCTGGGTATGGTAGATCAAGTTACGATAAAAATGGTGTGAGCTATAAAAAGTCTGCTTTTCAGTGGGGACTGGGTGCGAAGTATGAACTTTCAAATGGTGTTGGTTTATTTATCGACTATATTAAAATGTATTCAGGTAAAAATTATGACGGAATTACTGGTCTAGATGTACAGTTTGACGGTATGAATGTTGGTGCAACATATACTTTCTAGGTTTTTTCTTAAAACCAATTTTCTTTCTTCCCTCACGTAGGGACAATCCCTTGTGGTTGCCCCTTATCAAAATACAATCAATAAAATAAACCGAAATATATGCAAACAAAAGGGTACCCACAAGAGGTACCTCTACGGGCGCGTATTGAGAAAATAATATATGAATAGAAAATACCCACAGAGTTGTGGGTAGAAGGTTACAGGGAAGAGAAAAGTCTAACGAAAAGTAGTTCCACCATCAACCACAAGTGTTTGACCTGTAATCCATGATGCTTCTGGTGTACATAGGAAGTACACTGAACCTGCTAGGTCATCTGGACTTCCCATACGGTTTACGGCTGAACGTTTAATGGTTTCAGCTTTTACCTCTTCATAGTTTGTAAATGCTTTGAGTGCATCGGTGTCGATGGGACCACCTGATACAGCGTTTACACGAATGCCCATGTCTCCAAGTTCCACAGCTGCATAACGGCTCATAGCTTCTACGGCTGCTTTGTTTGTACCATGCCCTGCATAGTTTTCAATATAGATAAGGTTACCTGTAGATGAAAGTGTCACAATGGCTCCTCCTCCTACTTTTTCCATACGTACAGCAGCTTCTTGGCTACCTCGTACGAAAGCACCTACGGTTGCAGTAAAGATGTTTTGTAATCCTTTTTTAGGGCGAAGTTTCATAAACTTACCATAGCCACCCACTACAGGACGACCATAAATCATAGCGTTAGATACAAAAAAGTCTACTCTGTCAAAGTCTTCATCTATGGCTTGAAAAAGTGTTTTGAACTCGTCAAGCTCTAAAATGTTAAGTGGGTACGCTTTTGCTTTGATACCATACTTACTCTCTAAATCTGCAGCGATAACATCTGCAGATTCTTTGTTTGAGTTGTAGGTAAATGCGATGTTTACACCATTTTGTGCAAATTTCTCTGCCGTTGCTTTACCGATACCTTTGGTTGCTCCTGTAATAACAAGCGTTTTACCTTTCATTTCTGACATTATTTAGCTCCTACGATGTTGTATTTTTTCATAACGTTTTCTATCTTTTTCATATTCTCACTGCTTGGCGCAACAAGAGGTAGTCTATACTCTAATGTCTCTGTAAGTCCTGCAATGTACATAGCAGCCTTGATAGGGATAGGGTTAGATTCACAGAAAAGCACTTTGTTGATTTCAAAAAGTTCATCGTTGATTTCTTTTGAACGTTTGAAGTCACCTTTGAGTGCTGCGTGAGCTAACTCTGCTTTCATATCTGGTAATAGGTTGGAAGTGACTGAAGTAATGCCTTTTCCTCCACTAGCGAGTATGGGGAAGTCTATGGCATCATCTCCAGAAAAGACGTACAAGTCTGGCACTTTAGCAAGAAGTTCAACCGTTCTTTCTATAGACCCTGTCGCTTCTTTGATACCCATGATGTTTTCTACATCATCAAAAAGTCTTTTTACTGTGTCTGGCAAGATGTCAACCCCAGTACGCCCAGGTACATTGTAAAGCATAAAAGGCACTTTGACTGCGCTTGCAATAGCTTTATAGTGCTGGTAAAGACCTTCTTGACTTGGTTTGTTGTAGTAGGGACTTACTGAGAAAAGAGCATCTACACCAGCAGCTTGGGCATGTTTAGCGATGTCTATAGCTTCGTGCGTCGCATTTGAGCCAGCACCTGCAAGTACTTTTGTGTTTGTACCTTTACATACCTCTACCGCTATTTCTATACATCTTTTATGCTCATCGTGGTTCAATGTTGCAGACTCGCCTGTAGTTCCTACAGGACAGACAGCGTCTATGCCATTGTCTATTTGTCTTTGGATGAGTGTGGCAAAGGTTGCCTCATCTAAAGTGCCATTTTTAAATGGTGTAATCAGTGCAGTACTTGCACCAGTAATATAGTTGCTCATTACTTTTTATCCTCTTGTTTTTTTATTAATGGGACATGTTTGAAGCAAAGCTTAAAACATTACGTTGTTACTGGGACTACTTCAGCAGTAGGCTCATGTGACTGGTCGCATTAATTGTCTTGTTTTTTTAATATAACTGTCGTTGAGAAGTTATGATCAAAATACTTCTTTGCTGTCTCTTGAATATCTTTGAGTGTAATTTTATCTAATTTCTCTTC
Organism: Sulfurovum sp.; assembly: GCA_027012955.1. Classification (GTDB taxonomy): domain Bacteria; phylum Campylobacterota; class Campylobacteria; order Campylobacterales; family Sulfurovaceae; genus Sulfurovum. The sequence goes on along the minus strand of JALUYL010000029.1, from coordinate 13,567 downwards.
ATATTCAAGTAAAGGTTTGATATTTCCTCTAGCATAGTAGTCACCATAGAGTCCAGCAACCGAAGAAGAACTCTCTAAAGAGTAGATAAACTCTGCTTTTGTGTTGATTTTGACTTTGTCTAGTTCGGCTTGTGTTACTTTGCCATTTTTCAGGTCTTGAAGTTCCGAAAGTATTTCTCTTTCCAAGTCACTTACATTGGCATCAGGTGCACACATCGCCATGATAAGAAATACTCCAGGGTCTTTGAGTTCCATGTTGTAGCCATAGACTTGGTTGGCAAGTTGTTTGTCGTTGACGATGTTTTTTTCAAACCATGAACTTTTTCCTGAACTTAAGATGTGCGAAATGGCAGAGAGTGCCACTTGGTCATCGTCTTCATAGTTGGGGATGGAGTAGGTGATGGCTAAGGTATCGACACGGTTACTCTCTTTATGGAGGATGGCACGTTTTGCACCATCTACTTTGGGTTCAACTGCAGTGACTTTGAGGATGGTATGTTCATTTTTTATCTTTCCAAAGTAGTGTTGCGCTTCTTTATAGACAATTTCTGGTGAAATGTCTCCTGCTACCACAAGTACAGCATTGTTCGGTTGGTAATATTTGTGATAAAAACTTCTAATGTCTTCTATCTTCCATGACTGTATGTCTTCCATAAATCCAATAGGGAGCCAATGATATGGATGGTAGGTAAAGTGGGTGTTGAAGATTCTGAAGTAGAGGTAGCCCATAGGGTTGTTGTCTGTACGTAAGCGACGTTCTTCAGCCACTACGTCACGCTCTTTTTGAAACTCTTCATCGGTGAGTTTGAGGTTATGCATGAGTTCTGCAAACAAGTCAAAGGTCATGCTCAAGTTTTTTGAAGCTGTTTTGATGAAGTAATGTGTTTTGTCAAAGCCTGTGGAGGCATTATTGACCCCACCATAGCTTTTTACTATATGGTCAAACTCACCCTCTTTGAGTTTATCAGTTGATTTGAAGCTAAGGTGTTCGAGCATATGTGCCATGCCGCTTTTGCCCATCACTTCGTTACGGCTTCCTACTTTGTAGTAGATGTCTGTGGTGATGACGCCAGAGTCGTTGTCCATAGGGATGACAACAACTTCTAAGCCATTGTCAAGGGTTTTTGTAAAGTGTTTTGGTAATGAATTTGCCATTACTACTCCTGTAAATATTAAGCATGAAATTAAAATATGTTTCAAAAATTATGTCCTTGTAGGGTCGATGAAATCGACCTTATTTCCAATCTGCACCAATAGCTTCTGAAATATGAGTGTACCCATCTTTCTTTAACAAGGTGATAAGTCCTTCGTTAATCTCTTTGATAAGTAGAGGTCCTTTGTAAACCAACATGGAATAAACCTGTACTAGAGAAGCACCTGCTTTAATGCGTCTGTAGGCTTCTTCGGCTGAGTCTATGCCACCTACAGAGATGAGTAGGGTTTTGCCATAGAGTTCTTTTGCGATGGCTCTAAAGAGTGTGTAAGATTTTTCGGTTAAAAGTGCACCCGAGATGCCTCCAAAGTCTTTGGCATGTTCTGTAAGGCTGTAGTCTATAGTGGTGTTTGTAGCGATGATACCATCTGCACCTGCTTCTACAGCGGTGTTACAAAGTACTATGGCATCTTCGGCTGTCATGTCTGGTGCGATTTTGAGTAAGATGGGTTTTGTGGTTATCTTTTTACCCATAGCAAAGATGGCTTTGATGAAACTTTCGTTTTGCAAGTCTCTAAGCCCTGGCGTGTTAGGTGAAGAGATGTTAATGACCACGTAGTCTCCATAGTCTTTAAATGCTTTAAAGAGTTTTTCATAGTCGTCTAAAGCTTCATTTTCGGGGGTGACTTTGTTTTTGCCAATGTTAATGCCTATGGGGTAGTCAAAGAAGTTTATTTTCTTTAGACGTTGGAGCATGTAGTAGCTTCCCTTGTTGTTGAATCCCATGGCATTTTGTATGGAAAGGTCTTCTATGAGTCTAAAGAGTCTTGGTTTTGGGTTTCCATCTTGTGCTTTGGGTGTGACTGTACCTACTTCGGTAAAGCCCATGCCTAGTGTGGGCATGGCTTTGATGTACTGTCCATTTTTGTCAAACCCTGCACCCAAACCTACGGGGTTTTGAAAGGTGCGTCCAAAAAGTGTTTGTTGAAGGCTAGGGTGTGTGACAAAATAGTGTCGGGTAAGACATTTGTTAAGGGGTGGACAAAGCGCTGAAAAACGTAGCCCTAAACCAGCTAAAGTATGTGCGGTTTCGGGGTCAAGTTTAAAAAGAAGTTTTTTAAAGGTTTGGTAAGAAAAGAGTGACAAAGTGTTCTCCAAAAGTTGTAGGTTAGGTGAGGGAATCAATAAAAATAATTGAATCCCAATGTGCCACCTTGCATAGTATCAAGAGGGGTGATCTTGGCACCATAATAATGGTAAGAAAGGTCTGCATCGATGTTGTCTGTCACATAGATAAGAAAACCGAAGTTTCCTCCATAGTAGATCCCCTTACCTTCTACAAAACCTTTTTTGGAGTAGTTCATGTATCCGATGGTTGCACCGAGGTAAGGTCTAAGCTCTGGCATACCAAACATGTTATCTAAAAGGATTTTGTCGATTTCGAGTGAAAAAGTTTGAAAGTTACTGTTACCCGTGATGGCAAAAGTGGTACGCCAATCAAGGGTTTGTTGTCCATAACGTAATGCAAAACTAGTCTCTTTTTGTGAAGAGGCACTTGCTGGTTTGATGTCAACAGTTTGGGTCGCAATGCTCACACCGATAAAAGGAAAAGACTCTTGTTGTGCAAAGAGTGATGTGAAAAATAGGCTAAAAAGCATAAGGTGTTTAAACATGGTATTTCCTAAAATAATATTGAGCATATAATACCCAAATTTTACTTGTACTGAACCTATAGCGTTTTTGTCAATTTTTGGGTAGTATATTCTAAATTTTTCATGTTATGCTTTTTCCCAGAGTGTGCCTTGGGCACTGTCCATAATGTTAATGCCTAGAGCTGTGAGTGTGTCTCTGATGGCATCTGAGCGTGCAAAGTCTTTGTGGGCTTTGGCTTGGGTACGTTCCTCTATTAGGGCTTCTATTTTCTCTTTTAAAGCATCATCTACACCTATCTGGAAGTAAGAAAATGGCTCTTTCCCTCCAAAGCCTAGTAGTGTATCTATAAATTCAATATTGGCAAGTGTCTCTTTCTTCAACCCCTTGTCTTTAGGATTTTCGTCCAAAGCATCGTTGGTCACAGCGATAATTTCATCTATAATTGAGAGTGCGATAGAGATATTCAGGTCATCACCCATGGCATCAAGCAGTGATTTTTGAAAGTTTTTATTGACGATAGAAGCTTTACCTGGAGAGACACGCTTTTTAAGGCGGTAGAGTTTGTCTAGCCTTTTTTTGTTAAGCTGTAGCTCCTCTTCTGAAAAGTTAAAGTCATTTCTGTAGTGTATGGAGTTGAGGTAGAAGCGTAATACTTCTCCATCATAGAGTTTTAGTGCATCTTTAAGGAAAAAGCTGTTGCCTAGAGACTTAGACATTTTCTCCCCGTCTATCTGCACAAAACCGTTGTGCATCCAATATTTACTCAGCTCATGTCCTGTGGCACAGCGAGACTGTGCGGCTTCATTTTCATGATGTGGAAAGAGCAGGTCTGCACCGCCTCCATGTATGTCTATGCTGTAGCCTTCATTGCCTGTAAAGTGTTTTTCTATCATGGCAGAGCACTCTATGTGCCAGCCTGGACGACCTTTAGAGAAAGCAGTATCAAAACAGATATCTTCATCGCCTTTACAGGCTTTCCATAAGGCAAAGTCTTTAGGGTTTCTTTTCTCTGAAGTGTGTGCCACACGACTTTGTGCATCTTCATCATCTGCAACACGGTGAGAGATATTGCCATATTTACTGTCTTTTGAAGTATCAAAATAGACATCTCCTGTTGAAATGACATAGGCTATGTCTTTGTCTATGAGCCTTTGTATCATCGCTTCTATGGCTTGAAGTGACTCTGTAGCTTTGGGCTCTATATCCGCGCGTGCAACGCCAAGGGCTGCCATCTCTTCAAGGTAGCGATCTATGTAAAAAGAGGTAATCTCTTCCATACTTTTACCTGTGGCTTCTACCTTTTTGATGATTTTATCATCTATATCGGTAAAGTTTTTCCCCATAGTAACTGCGTAACCATGGGCTTTTAAAGTGCGTGAGAGAAGGTCAAAGGCAAGAGAAGAACGCGCATGTCCTAAGTGTGCATCATCATAGACTGTGGGTCCACAGACATAAATACTTGCTTTGTTTGGGCTTATGGGTTCAAAAGGAAGTTTCTTTTTTGGGACGCTGTCATAGATGTGCATAGTTTTGTAACCCTTATTTTATTATGCTGTGATTATAGCAAATTTATCTGATGAGTGTCATCAACCAATGGTTTAGCAGATAGATAATAAAAGTAAACACAGCCATACCAATGACAAAAAAGAGTGATTTTTTAGAATTTACAATAGTCACAAATCTATCGAACCCCACTTCTTTTACTGTAAAGACAAAGAGTACCCACCCTCCGATGCTTCCAGCAAGAGCAAGTCCTGCGGCACCCATAGGGTGCATGAGTAAAAGTGAAAATGTGACAGAGGTGATGAGGGCATAGATGGCTATCTTGGCTGCTTTTTTGTGTCTGTGTGAGGCGTAGAGGAAGAGTGAAAAAAGTTTGGCAAGTCCAAAGGGCAAGAGTCCTAGCATGTACATCTGTAAGACGCTTACGGTCTCTAATGTTTGGGCTTGGGTAAACTTACCACGTTCAAAGAGTAGCCATACGATGGGTTCGGCGAGTAAAATGCCTCCTATCATGGCAGCACCTAGTAAAAAAGTGAGTAACCAAAAGGCTTTGTCTAGGTGTTGGTATGCCAGTATGTCTTGTTTGTTTTTTAAGGCTTTTGAAACGCTAGGAAAGAGCACGGTAGCGGTGGCGATGGCGATGATGGCAAGAGGGAGTTGAAACACACGGTTAGCATAAAAGAGGTACGACACGGAACCTGTCATGAGGAACGTAGCTAAAATCGTGTCGATAAAGGCAGAGATTTGTGGGGTGGAGTTTCCTAAAATACCGGGAAGAAAAAGAGAGGTAAAATGTTTCTTCTCTTCTTGCACATCTTTACTTTTTCTGTATTTCCACCCACCCAATAGTAGTCTGTCAAGTTTAAAGTGGTGCAGGGTGATGAGGTGTACAAGTACTTGTAACGCACCACCAATAAGCACGGCAAAACTAAGGGCATAAGCAACCGTTTGTGGGGTTTCTTTCATGTAGAGCCAAAGGGCTGCTATCATGGAGATGTTGAGTAGGGCAGTTGCCATGGCTGTGGTGGCAAAGTGTTCTTTGTACTGTAGTAGTGTGGCTAAAAATGTCACGATGAAGATAAGGTCAAGATACCAAAAGTTAATGCTTGTTAAGGGTGCAGTCTTGGCTATGAGTGTATCACTCCATCCCCATGCTAAAAGTTTAGTGATAGGTTCTGGGAAAAAAGTAATAACGAGAGAAAAAGCTGCAAGAAAAAGCATAAAACGTAAGAAAATAGCCGTGGCAAAAACACCCTTGTGTCGACTGGCTATAAAAGAAGGCATAAACGCCTGTGTAAAAGCTCCCTCTGCAAAGATACGGCGAAAAAGGTTGGGAAGTTTAAATGCCACAAAAAACATATCTGACCAGATGGAAGCCCCTAAAGCAGAAGCCATCAACACATCACGCCCCAAACCTGTCACGCGTGAGAATAAGATGCCAAAGCTGTTAGTGAAAATAGATTTAAGTCTCATGGGTCTCTTTTTTTTGATATGTCCCATTTTAGCGTAAAGTTAATTTTATTTATATTTTCTTAAAATCATAAAGTGCTATATAAATCTCTGGTGCCCCCTATGCCATTAAGCTAAGCAATAAAAATCTTATAAGATACAGAGAAAAAAATATCAAATAAAGCTCTGTAATTAGAGCTTTCCCAAACCTATAAAGGTCATATACAGAGTGACTTCTTTACATTATTTCGCTACACTATAGCGAGTGATAATGGCTTTACCTATTGTATAGATTTAAACAAAGCATTTCTTTTAGCCAAAAGGGTATACGCTTGAAAATTTACATGATTTAGAAGGTACAAAAAAACGTTACCTTTAGATGAAAGACACCAAAGCACTCTTTGATACAGTGGACCATGGTGCATTTTTGTTTCGTTTTTCTAAAGTTTTGAAAGCATATAGTAAATAGGAGAGATTAATATGGACGTAACACACATACCCTTTGCAAAACACATAGGCATAGGATATAAAGATGAGAGCACTCTGAAACTTGAGTCTTCTGAAACAGTACAAAACCATATACAAAGTATTCATGCCTCTGCACAGTTTACTTTGGCAGAGACACAGTCTGGGTTATCTTTACAGAAAGAGTTCCCCGAATTAGTGGGTAACGTAGCTGGAGTACTACGTGGCTCAACAGTGAAGTATAAAAATCCTGCTACGACTAGCCTATATGCTACTGCGACAGTAGAAGATAGTGTAAAAGAGAAGTTTCTAATGCAACTTGAAAGAAAAGGCAGAGCAGGTATTAGCATAAAAGTGGAACTTAGAGATGAAAATGAAGTGATTACGATGGTGGGTACCTTCGATTGGTTTATTCATAAAATAAAGTGAATTTTTTGATAAATTAGAGTGATGTTATGAAGAGAAAAATATAAAATAATGACGTTTTTACTCTAATATAGTCTAATTTTAGACGTCATACTTGATTTTTTTAAGTTAAGTATATATAATGACTTGTATTAAAAAAAATTATATGGAGTACAATCATGAAAAAAACACTAGTAACAATGGCAATCGTAGGATTAGCATCAACATCTGCATTTGCAGCAAACACAGCAGCATGTGCTGGATGTCACGGAGCTAACTTTGAAAAAGCAGCACTTGGTAAGTCTAAAATCGTTAAAGATATGACTAAAGAAAACATCGTTGCAGCACTTAAAGGATACAAAGATGGCTCTTACGGTGGAGCAATGAAAGGTGTGATGAAAGGTCAAGTAGCAGCACTTTCTGATGCAGATATTGATGCAATTGCTACACAAATTACTGCAAAGTAATCTACTGAGATAAGAGATTTTCTCTTATCTCATACTTCCACTTTACACTCCCCTTATTGCCCCTTATTTTAATTCAGATATAATAACTCCTAAATCACTACGGAGAATACTATGGATGAATCACTCAATGTTTTAGGAGAACCTTTAGAGCCTTGCTCACTCAAACCTTTGACAGGCTTTCATAGAGATGGTTCATGTAACACAGGTAACCATAACCCTGCTGTACATGCGGTATGCATTTATGCGACAGAAGCGTTTTTAGCATACTCAAAAAAGGTGGGTAATGACCTCTCTACCCCTATGCCACAGTATAACTTCGCAGGGGTGAAACCTGGACAGAGTTGGTGTCTGGGTGGACACTCTTTTGTTAAAGCTGTGCATGATGGTATGGCGCCACAAATCTTTATACATGCAACACATATGAAAATGCTTGAGCTCATTGACCTTGAAACACTTAAAAAGTATGCGATAGATCTTTAACCCAAATTATGCAATAGAAATTACCAAGCTAGTAAAAGTCATTGCACCGTGGGCATTTACAAATAATCATCGATTAACCTAAGGGTTAACCTCAAATTCTTTGCAAACACCCACAGTACAAGCACTATCACTAATTTTGGCAATTCTATTGCATACTTTGGGTTCTAAATCTCACAAGAGTCTATATTTTTAAATCCTCTGTAAGCTGTCCACCAGAGTGGCCATTTGTAAAGTCTTTCTATAAGCTTTTTGACAAGGTAAGCGGGGTACCCACTCATACGTATGAACCCCAAGTCTATGGCTGCATATTTCCCACCCAAAGCGATGGCTAAACCCTGTATTTTGATATTGGCTTTTTTTAGACTTTGATGTGTTTGTGTAAGTATGATGTTGTTCGCTGCATGTTCTCCACTTTGGATGGCTGTTTGTGCTGTAGGGGGGAGAGGGTTCCCTTTTTTGTCATGTAAAGATGCTGTGTCACCCACGATATATATACTTTCATCGTTAGTAGCACGTAAATACGCATCAACAACAAACTGTCCTCTAGGTGTTTGTTCCAACATTACATTTTCCAAACAAGGTGCAATGGTTGTTCCTCCTGCAAATATCATAAAATCAAAAGGGATTTTTGTGCCATCCGTTAGTAAAGTCTCATGTGCACTGATGGAAGCGATACGACTTTTCGTATGCACTTTGACACGAAGTTTTTTTAATCGTTTTGTCGCAGTTTTTATGATATTTCTGTGCATACCGTTGAGTATTGTCTCGCGACTAGCTATGAGGTGTATGTGTAAGGTGGCACAGGAGAGGGCATTACTTCTGTAATAACGGTTAAAAAAGTGTTGCATTCCTGCGGCTATCTCTACGCCTGAGAGTCCTGCTCCACCTACGATGATGTTAAAGTTTTCTTTGGCTTTTTTGTCAGACTCCAGACGTTTATAGAGTTCATCTTGGAAAAATTGATTAAGTTTGAGTGCGCCTCTGAGACTTTTGGCACCTGAAGAGTAGTTGTAAACATTGGAATCGCACTCGAAACGTTTGGTAACGCTTCCTAGTGCAAGGACAAGGGTATCGTAGGATTCTTCTCCATCATTAAGAAGAATGCGTTTATGGTTAAGCTCGATGGAGTCAACCCTACGATGTTTAAAAGTGACATTATCATAGTTGGCACACAAAGCAGGAAGGCTTACAATGGTCTCTTCAAAGGAAGTATTACTAGAAATCAGTTCGTAGCCTTCTGTTTGCAAAAAATGGTAAGGGTGTTGGTCTATCAGTGTAACCTTGAGCTTAGGGTTTTTACTAAGTCGTCGCATCGCTGCAATGCCCGCGTAACTACCACCCAAGATAACCACATGATGGTCAAACAAATGTTGACTCATGACCACCTCCTACGATTTGTCACTGTCTCACTATACTTTTTTTATGTGTAAAGGGTGTGTAGGGTGCGATTGCCATCGCACCTTTTAACCCTTGCGGTGAAACATATATGTATGCGTATTTTATAATGTGGTGCGATGGCAATCGCCCCCTACGCGCTCACACAAGTAAGTTCATAAACCCATTGATGCAAGTCCAGCATATCTTCATACACTTTAAAGTTACGGTCAATAATCTTTACTGAATGAAACATTTTGTCAGGCTTAAATGTTTTGTAGGCATACATAGCGCCATACTTTGCCAAGTAGGCATGTGGTGCGTCAATATACGCTTCAAAACCTCTAGGAAATTTCTTATATTTTGGCTCAGCTATCTCATAGCCTTTGGCTTTGAGTGTTTCAAGTATGTTATGTAGTTCTTTTCGTTTAGTGTCGTTCTTGATGTACTCTCTGTATGTAGCAAGTAAAGGTGGCTTGAAGTTGCGTATACCCGTAGCTACAAAGACTTCAAAAGGGTCATAGTGCATATAAAATGAGGCACTTTGCATCCTGTGAGTCGCACCCTGCCAAAAGATGATGCCTATACGTTCTTTTATAGGGTCTAGTCTATGAAAACGGGCATCACGGTAGATGCGAAAGAGTGACTTATTTACCTTAGGGATAGCGTGAATGTTGGGTACAAGTATCTGTAAGTGTTCGCCCATCTCTTCAACGTAGGCTATATTGGGTGCAACGATGTACTTTTCGTACTCTTCTCTATGGTCATCAAGCCACTCTTTGGAGTTGTTTATGATGATGTTGTCGAGAAAGTCCAATGCTTCTTTTGGGAAACCGTTAAAACTCATGAAATCCCTTTTATCTTTTGCCACAACTGACCTAACATTTCATGCCAAGCTACCGTGAATTTATGTAGTGCAGTGGCAGAGAAAAATCCTGTGTAGTGAGGGTATTTTATGTTTGCTAAATGATTGGTTGGGGCAGGTATAGGAGTGAGTCCTTCTTGTTTAAAAAACTTCATTGCACGTACCATATGTGAGGCAGATGTGACGAGTATAAAAGGTGCATTGCCTATATACTTTTGGGCTGCTTTGGCTTCTTCTTGTGTGTCCTTTGGGTTAGGTTCAAGGTGCAGTTTATCGGCTTTTACACCTAGTGCGATAGCTAGTCTTTTTTGCATTTGCGCGCCACTTGTAGGGTCATAAAGACCTTTGTATCCTGAGACAATGATGGTCGGGTTGTCATTAAGTTGATGGTATAGGCGTATCGCTTCATTGAGCCTTACGGAAGAGACTTCATTTACCTGAGAGGTGATGGGCTGTGTATCATCTGTATGATGACCATTGCCTAGTACATAAATGTATCGTATGTCTTTGGGTGCCGTGTGTAGTGTCGGGTAGATGTTTTCATAGGGGTAGAGAAAGCTGTTGGCAAAAGGTGCATAAGAGATACTAAAAAGCCAAAGAAAACTAAGACTCAAAAAGAAACTGGCTTTGATACGTTTGTTCCGAAAGAGAAATACTATACCAAGCAGAAGTAATAACATCCCTATGGGGAAGGGCATGACAAAGATAGAGGCTATTTTTTTGAGTAAAAAAGTTAATTCCATCTAGTTCACACATCTACTTTCATCTGCACTCATCTCCATCACTTTCCATGGGAGTCCTTGTTTGTTGAGTTCTTCCATAAATGAATCTGGGTCAAACTCTTCCATGTTGAAAACACCTTTGCCTTGCCATTTGCCTTCTAGCATAAGCTTGGCTCCTATCATGGCTGGTACACCTGTGGTGTAGCTCACCCCTTGGCTTAGTACTTCTGCATAGCACTGTTCATGGTCACTCACTTGGTAGATATAGACAGTTTTTTCTTGACCATCTTTGATTCCCTTGGCGAAGATACCGATGTTTGTCTTTCCTTTGGTACGAGATCCAAGGCTTGCTGGGTCAGGCAGTAGAGTAGCGAGGAACTCCATGGGGACGATTTTCATGCCTTTGTGTTCTACCTCTTTGATGCCAAGCATCCCTACATTTTCTAGACACTTCATGTGTGTAAGATAAGACTCTCCAAAAGTCATAAAAAAGCGTATGCGTTTAAGACCTTTTATGTGTTTGACAAGTGACTCCATCTCTTCATGATAGAGCAGATAGCTGTCTTTAGCTCCCACTTCTGGATAGTCCCAAACTTGCTTTATCTCCATCGCTTCAGTCTCTATCCACTTTCCATTTTCCCAGTAACGTCCTTTAGCACTTACTTCTCTTAAATTTATCTCTGGGTTAAAGTTGGTAGCAAAAGGGTAGCCGTGATCTCCTGCGTTACAGTCTAGGATGTCGATAGTGTGTATCTCATCGAAGTAGTGTTTTTGGGCATAGGCACAGAAAACATTGGTCACCCCTGGGTCAAAGCCTGAACCTAGTAGACCCATAATGTTAGCATCTTTAAAGAGCCCATCGCGTGCCCATTGTTCTTTGTACTCAAACTTGGCTGTGTCGGGGTGCTCGTAGTTGGCAGTGTCTAGGTAGTCCACCTCACATTTGGCACAGGCATCCATGATGGTAAGGTCTTGGTAGGGGAGAGCCACATTGATGACAATGTCTGCTTTTAGCTTTTCTATTATTTGGACAAGATTAGGTACAGAGTCGGCATCTACCGTAGCTGTTGCTATCTGCACACCTGTTTTTTCTTGTATGTTTTTAGCGATGGCATCACATTTACTCACTGTTCGGCTTGCAAGGGTAATCTCTCCAAAGGTATCAGCATTCATAGCACACTTAAAAGCCACGACGTTACCCACGCCTCCTGCACCGATGATAAGGGTTTTTTTCGACATAAAACACTCCTATAATAATTAAGTTATTCTACCCTAAATAGTAATGATTTACAATGTAACTCAACCCAAAAAGCAGAGGGATAAAGAGTAGGGTACTTATTAAGATAAGAGATGTAACATCTTTTGGTTTGCAGTCATAAAGAGAAGCGAGATTGATGTTGGCAACAGCTAAAGGTGTCATCATTTCCATGAAGATGACACCTTGTACAAATAAAGGCAGGTCTGTAAACGAGAGTATAAATGCAGTGGCTATAGGAATAATGATGAACTTCTGACTGATAGTACCTGCAAAGAGTTTTGGGTGTAGCTCTTTGATTTGTATGCCTTGTAGGAAGGTTCCAAGTAAGAAGAGTTGTAAGACTATCCCTGCGTAGGCACCCATCTTGAAAAACTCCTGTATTTGAGAGCTTAGTGGTATGTTATAGATGTTTATGAGTATGGCTACCACTGAAGCAGGGATGATGGGGATTTTAACGATGTTAAAGAGTGAGTCTTTGATGCTAAATGATCCACGAGAGTAGATGTACACACCGATGATGTAGACCACAAAGACATTGGCGATGTTGATGAGTGTGGTGTAGATGACTGACTGTTCTCCAAAGAGGGCGATGCCCAACGGGATGCCTATATTTCCAGTGTTACCTACAAATCCAGCGATGGAGAAGATGGCTCTGTTTTTACTGTCTGCAAAGAGGAGCTTCCCTAAGAGTATAGTAGGAATGAGCAAAATCAAAATGATAGCAAGGTAGAGCAGTGGGACATACACATGCTCACTGTGTAGCTTCGCCGTAGAAAATCCCCATATAGTCACAAAAGGCTGTAAAAAATAGACAGACATCAGTGTGAGTGTCTTGGTACTCATATCTTCTTTAAAGATGCGCTTAGCCATGTAGCCAAGTACGATGAAGACATAGACGAAGATAATGGAGAGGAGTGTGGTTATCATGGTTGGGCGATAGCTTGTCTACTTACCCCAACATGTCTAGCTTCTTTGTCCAAAGATTGTACCATCCATGTAGGAAAATCAATATTAACTCTTTTGGGTTCTTCGTTTATCATTTTAATTTTTGATGTATCAAAATACTCCAATGCATCTTCTTGATTTTCATCAAATATTTTATCTAGTTCTGATGCTTTCATAAAGTTTGATCTCCTTTGCTCATAATCTTCTTAAAATAGTAAAATAGGAAAAAAATAGGGGTCAGGTGACAATGACAATTCTACTCCTCTTCACCACACCACTCACTGCCTGCTGTGATATAGCCAATACTTTAGCAATCCTATGCTGAGAGTAGCCTTGGTTTATGGCTTTGAGTATCTGCTTGTTTCTCTTTTTTATATCAGTAATATTTTTAAACATATTCTCTAATTTTTTCATATCAGGTTTGTTATCACTATTGAGTGCTCCTACCAAAGATGATGCTGTTTTAAGTTCTTGGAGTTGTGCAGTGTCTATAGGTTGGGTTAAAAATGCTTCTATCGCTTCTTTATCCTCTTTATGGTTCTGTACTGTCCATGCGTTTTGGAGACACTCAGGTATATTTGCATAGTCCAAAAAATAATGATATGAGCTATAAGGGTATTTTTCAATATCTTTTACCATGTTGGCTTTAAGTGGGTTTTGTTCTATGTAGCACATGAGCGTATAGAGATAGGCTTCATCGGTGACATACCATGATTTAAAGCGTCCTTGCCAGAGGTGTCCTGTACGTCTGTTCTTTTTATTAAAGTAGATAGAGTAGTTCATATTGAGTTGTCTCATAAACTTAGAGAGGTTTTCACTCTGTATCTC
>JALUYL010000028.1 GCA_027012955.1 Sulfurovum sp. | reverse complement strand
TATTATAAACACACTTTTTTCTAAAAAGTTCTAAAATAAATATAGATATTTTAGATGCACCTAATAGGGTAATATATTGTTTTGGAACCTTTATTATATATGCTATAAAGATTACAAAAAGAGATAAAAAGCATAACAAAAAGCAAACAAGAGCGTCATATAAAATGCTTTTTTACTCCATATTGCTCTGAATGACAACCCCAAGTACAAACCCACAAGCCAGAGGGGAAGTAGATTTTCTTTCCCCTCTTCAGCCCATCCAAACAGTGCCAGCAAGCTGCCATCAAATGCACCACCCCATCCAAAACCATGCAAGACTATCACTACAGGATAGAACGGGATGAACAACACAGAGAGTAATGGTGACAAGAGTTGATGACTACTTGTTACGGTAAATACACTATGTACCACGGGTAGCATCAAAAGAAAAATGCCTAGTGGTATGTAAAGCAATGTAATGAGCCATTTGTTTGCTTCTTTCGTGTACTGAAGTAGTAAGAAAATGTAAAATACGCCTGCAACGGAAAACCAAAAAGAGAGTGACACTAGCAACGCAGGGAAAAGTGCGCCAAGCAATAAAAATACCATCGCCAAAAATGTAAAACTCAAAAGCTCCATGCCCAACAGGAGAACACCCCAACCTACCAAGACCATAGCAAAAGAACGTAACAAAGAAGGAGGTGAACCCACAAACCATACATAACACCCTAACAGTGCCATAGTTACTAACCCAACATCGAGCAAGGCATGTCTATAGGGGAAAAACCTTTGTTGCACAGGGCGATACAACAAAAGCAACACCCCATAAACCAATGCCCACAATATCCCCAAATGAAATCCACTCAATGCCACAAGGTGACTCACCCCAAGTAAGGCTATCTTCTCACGTAGTATTTTGTCTATGGGTGTAGCAAAAAATATCGCATTATAAAAAGAGTCAAGTGCTTTGTCTTTGTGTTGCGCGCTTATGTACGCCTTTAAAGTGTCACTTGTTGAGGGCGCTATGCTCTCTTGATGCTTTATCTTGCTTTTGACATAAAAGGTACCGAGGTAGTCTTTAAAGCCTATGCTTGCATTGGGGAAAAGCTGTAGACGTAAACGTTTTTGGGTGAAATTTTCTTTTCGATGAGAAGTGGTATAAAAAGTAAACCCCTCATCACTCTTTAGTTTCAAAACTGTATAGCGTTTATCGTATTTTATTTTTTCATACGCATTTATGACGGTTGCGGTAGTATAGTAAAAAGGTTTAGTGATGAATTTTTGGTAACTAAAGTACTCAAAAGAGAGACGTATCATGATGATACAAACCAAACAAATCACAAAAATAAAAAAAGATTTTTTTTCGGGAAAGAGTTTAGGTTTTTCTAACTGCATCCCCATAAGAATGTCTAAATACTTGGCATATCTACGTTAATGTTCGCTTCTTGCATAGGAATATCTGCATCTTCATACTCTACTTCAAAAGCAGGCGCTTGGGTTTTGTCCACGAAGCGCGTAAAGTTCTTTTGGAAGACAAGCTCCACAGTACCCGTAGGTCCATTTCTCTGTTTTCCTATGATGATTTCTGCATCTTCTTCAGACTTCTTTCTAAACTCTGAAGTGTACTCTTTACCTTCAGCTTTGGCTTTCATCTCTTTCTCTTTTTCCATTGCTTCACGGTACACATCATCACGGTACACAAACAAGATGATGTCGGCATCTTGCTCGATGGCTCCAGACTCACGAAGGTCAGAGAGCATCGGACGCTTGTTGTCTCTACTCTCTACCCCACGGTTAAGCTGGGAAAGTGCCACGATAGGTATCTGCAACTCTCTGGCTAGTTGCTTGAGTCCACGAGAGATTTCAGAAACCTCTTGTTGTCTTCCTTCTTTTCCTTCACCAGACATCAACTGTAAGTAATCGATGATAGCCACAGAGATTTCAGGATGTTGCGTTTTTAGTTTACGAAGTTTAGACCGTACATGGTGAATGGTTGCGTACCCACCATCATCTACAAAAAGTTTTTTAGACGCTAAGTCTTGTGTAGCTGCAGAGAGTTGAGACCACTGTTCATCTCTCAAGTCCCCTACTCTCAATGCTTGAAGTGGTATGGAAGTCTTCGCAGAAAGGAGTCTCAACATAAGTTGCTCCGCAGGCATTTCCAGTGAGAAAAAAGCCACACCTTCATTACGTTCTATGGCTTTGAGTGCCATGTTGAGTACCAGTGCCGTTTTCCCCATCGCAGGACGCGCGGCGATGATAACCAAGTCTCCTTTACCAAAACCAGATGTTTTGTCATTTAGGTTTTTAAATCCTGTATCTGTACCGATAAGTTTTGAATTTCCTAGTGCTTTAAGACGCTCTATTTCAGCCATCATCGCAAGGGTTATCTCTTTAGATTCTCTAAAGTCATTGGAGGTTGAGTTTTGGGTAATCTCATAGAGTTTTTTCTCTACAAGGTTCATCACCTCTTCAGCAGGTAAGTCATCTTCTATGGTCACTTTTTTTATCTCAGTTGCCAAAGTAGCCAATGCACGTTTGGTAGACTTTGCTTTTATCTCCTGCATGTACGCAGCCGTGTTGGTAATAGGGTTGGATGACAAGATATCAAGCATCGCAACCTCATCAAATTTACCCATAGTTGTCAGTTTTGCACGTAAAAACTCATCGTCAAGGGGTTTCTCTTCACTACTAAGCTCTTCCATCGCTGTAAATATATGCTGATGAAAAGGCAAGTAAAAATCATGAGGAGAAAGTTTTGCCGCTATCTCTTCATAGGTTTCAGGGTCAAAAATAACAGCAGAAAGGACTGCACGTTCGATGTTAAGGTTGTACATGTTTTCCATCTAAAATACCTTTTTACTGTAGGGGGCGATTGCCATCGCACCACCTAACATATTTTGGTGCGATAGCAATCGCCCCCTACACATTCTTTTCTGCAAAACGTTCCACCTCTTCCACAAATCTATCGACCAACTCTTCTTCTGGAAGACGTGCGACGACTTCACCTTTAAGCATCACAAGTCCTGCTTCTTTACCATAGGCTATAGCAACATCGGCATGTTTGGCTTCTCCAATGGCATTGACCACACAACCCATAACAGAAACATCCATAGGGGTTTTTATATGTGCTGTTCGCTTCTCTACTTCAGCCACAGCTTTTACAAGGTCTGCCTCTATACGACCACAAGTAGGACAAGAGATGATGTTTAGCCCCTCTTTAATGCGTCCAGAGTCTTTGAGTATGGCTTTCCCTACTTTTATCTCTTCTTCCAGTTCTCCAGTAATCGAAATGCGCATCGTATCGCCGATACCATCAAGAAGTAAAGCACCCAAGCCGATAGAAGATTTAATCGTTGCATGAAAAATAGTCCCTGCTTCTGTCACACCCAAGTGAAAAGGATAGTCATTTTTAGGACGTAACATTCTATAAGCATCCACAGTTCTCTCCACATCACTTGCTTTAAGAGAGACTTTAATGTCTGTAAATCCTAAGTCTTCTAAAAACTTGATGTTGTAGTCTGCACTTGCTACCATACCCTCTGCTGTTGCACCATATTTGTTCTCAAACTCTTCTTCAAGGGAGCCAGCATTTACACCAATACGCACAGGAAGAGAACGCTCTTGGCACGCTTTTACAATCTCTTTTATCTTATGTTTATCGTTAATGTTTCCAGGGTTAAAACGGATACAATCCACCCACTTCGCCGCTTCAAGTGCCAGTTTATAATTAAAATGTATATCTGCAATAATAGGCAAAGAAACCTGCTCTTTTATCGCCTGTAGTGCTAGAGCATCTTCCATCTTCGGTACGGCAACACGCACCATGTCAGCCCCTGCAAAGTGCAGACGGTTTATCTGTTCTACTGTCTCATACACATTATGGGTATCGGAATATGTCATCGACTGTACAGAGATAGGCGCATCTCCACCTACTGCTACATTGCCGACGTAAATTTTTTTGGTTTGTACTCTTGGTTTCACTTTAGACCTTCTTTGATAATTGTCTTATTTTATCGTAAATTATTTAATGCGTGTAGTTTGGATTTTATTGTCATTTCAATTATCGGTGTTGTGAGGGCACAACACCCTACGCCCTCACGTTATTTAAATTTTGCACTTGTAGGGTGTTGTCCCATGACAACACCATTTAAAATTTCAATTACGAAAATTCAACGGGATCAAAATCTATCTCAATCTCACGACAATCCACCGAGTGTAACGCTTTTAAAAGTGGTACTCTATTTTTAGCCCTAAGCAAAATGTTAAACCTAAATTTATTTGCCACACGTTCTACAGGTGCTTTTCCTGAACCTACTATCTCTATATCTTTAAAGGCTTTGAGCTTAGTCACCGTGTCCAAAGTAATCTTTCCTGCTTTTGCTTCATCTTTATTCGCTATGAGTATACGTGCCAAACTTACAAAAGGCGGATAATCAGCCATCTCTAAAAATGCCAATTCATCTTTAATAAACAGTTCATAATCACTCAAATAGGTCTGAAAAAACTCTGGGTCACCCGTTTGTACGATGACCTCTGCCTCTTTGGCACGTCCACTTCTTCCTGCTATCTGAAACAGCAATGACATAGCACGTTCACGCGCTCTATAATCTGCTAATCCTAAAATATAATCCAGTCCCATAATCACAGAGAGTGTAATGTTTGCATAGTCATGCCCTTTTGAGAGCATCTGCGTGCCCAAAAGTAACTCGCTCTCTCCTGACTCAAAACGCTTCAGGGCATCTTTGAGTCTTTTGGCTGTGGTGATGCTGTCTTTGTCAAACTGCTCTACTTGTATGCCTTCTATAGCCTCTTCTATGACCTCTATGGCTTCTACTGTACCCATGCGTTCACTTTTTAGGGGTTGGTGTCCACATTGGGTACAGGTATCTACTATGGCTTCTGTAAAATTACAGTAGTGACACTTCAAGTGTTTAAACTTTCTATGTAGTGCCATACCCACCGAACAGTAAGGACACAAATGTGTCTTTCCACAGCTCTCACAGTAGAGGTACTTGAAGTTCCCACGTGTGGGTAAAAAAAGTAGAGATTGATTACCTTCTTTATAATGTGTATTGAGTGCGTTTAAAATAGTATGGTTTATATTATTTCCAGTTATAAATTCATACTTTTTCTTCGTCTCTACATAAGGTTTATCTAACTTCACCACATCATACTTATGATACGAACCCATCGAAGGTGTAGCAGAGGCAAGCACAACCTTAGCCCCCATCTTCTGCCCCATAAGCACCGCCACATCACGAGCATGGTAGCGAGGTCGTGTCATCGCTTTATATGAGTCATCATGCTCTTCATCTACGATGATAAGCCCTAAGTTAGATAACGGCACAAACAGTACCGAACGAGCCCCTGCTACAATACGGATACTCCCCTCTTCTATGCCTTGCAAGATGGACTCTTTTTTCTTCTTCGTAAGCTTAGAGTGCCACATCGCCACCCTATCGCCAAAATACACTTTAAGACGTTTTTCCATTTGAGGAGTGAGTGAGATTTCAGGCATGAGAAAAATAGAGGTTTTTCCCTCTTCTATCATCTTAGCCATCAGGCTTATAAAAATTTCTGTTTTCCCTGAACCAGTGACTCCGAAGAGGAGTGCTTTGTCTTTGGTGAGTATGCTTTGGTAGGCTTGTTGTTGGGATTGAGTTAATTTTAGACTTGCGTAGGGGTGATGCCCAACGGAAATGCCCTTGGGGTATGCCATCACACCATTAATATTGGATTTCATAGTATCATTTAATTCACATTTAGATTGGTGCGATGGCAATCGCCCCCTACGATATGGTAAAAACAACGAAATCGCTTCAGAAAATGAAGAAAAATAATAGTCCGAAATGAACTTTGCTATTTGCATTTGAAAAGATTTATAGTGATAAGAAGAAACTACTAAGACTTCATCCGTAGAGAAAGAAGGTTTATCTACGCTCTTTAAAATTAGAGCTTGTTTTACAGATGATTTTAAAGGTACAGAGACTACCGAACCTATACTGATATCTTGCACCGAACTATAGGTAAAGCAAGGTGCACTAGACCTTAATAAAATAACTTCATAATAATTCAACGGAAAAGATATATATCCATACTATAAAGTTGATAAACCAGAGACCGCACATGTACCTGTATCTAAACGTCCACTACTCGCTACAAAGGTACATGAGTTCCCAGATGGATCATAAAATGTAAACTGCCCAGCTGAACCACCTCGCTCCCAACAGCTACTTTTTCCAGAAGCAGCACAATGTGTGACATCATAGGTTAAAAGTTTTATTTCTGTCCCACTCATCTTAATTGTAAAGATATCAGTTCCCGTAGGCGCACTTAACGTTGAGTTAAAGTCTCCTTGTAAAATACGTTTTTGACGTTCTGTAGCCAATGCACTACGCACTGAAGCCACTGTTGCTCTTGCTTTAGCAATGATAGCATCATCACGCGTTGCTGCAAACTTTGGTATAGCTATCGCAGAGAGAATCCCTATTATCACGATAACAAAAACCAACTCTATCATAGTAAATGCTTTTTTATTAGAATATGGAAAATTCATAACGACAACCTTTTAAATAAACTTGTAACCATTATAACATAAATAAAGTTATCTTAGTATATCACCCTTGTACCGCTTAAAGATATAGGATAATCAGAAGCATTGATGGCTCCTTGAAGTGCTTGGCACCTCGTGTCATTCCCTGCATTTCCATAGGCGAGTGTCAAATTTGCATCTGTAGCAGAGTTGATAACCTTTAATTGTAAACAATCCAAAGTATTATGCATGCGAATGTTAAGTGTTGTTGCATTAATTTGGCTTGCATTATTCTTTGTAATCATCGTACTAATCGCATTAGACATTGTTGAGAAAGTAGTCTCTGTTTTTCCATGGGCTACCGCATAAGTCGCTATTTCTTCTGCACCAATTGCTACATTATTAGCTCGAACTGAAACCTCAGCATCATTTCGTGTTGCATTTAACTTTGGTATCGCCACAGCAGATAATATACCAATAATGACGATAACAAAGATAAGTTCTATCATAGTGAATGCAGATTTCATAACTATTGTACTCCTTTTATAAGTATAACTCTATATTATACTATACTATACTATAAATGTCAAATATGACTAAAAAAGGGGAGGGAAAGTTAACGATGACACAGGAAGAGAACAGACACCCAAATATGGACGTCTGCTTAAAAGATAAACCCTATGCTTATCTTAATATTGTACTTTTGTTCCACCAAATTGTTTGGTACCATTCATCTCTTTAGATACCATCGCTGTTTTAACATTATCACAGTAAGGTAAAGCGAGGATAACTGCAGTAGTTGGTACAGCTACAGTTACGTTACCATCCGAGTTTGACCCAATTGTCATAGTTGCACAGCTTAAAGCGCCACATGCTGCAGTATTATTGTCTTCTGTACCTGTAGCTGTAAATGATGTACCTACATCATTGATACAAGTTGCAAGGTTATTTAGTTCTGTTGATGCCTTTGCATCATCTCTTGTTGCACTTAGTTTAGGTATCGCTACCGATGCCAAAATCCCGATAATTACAATTACAAAGATCAATTCAATCATTGTGAATCCACGTCTCATGTTAGTCATGATTAACTCCTGTTAAAATAT
Organism: Sulfurovum sp.; assembly: GCA_027012955.1. Taxonomy (GTDB): domain Bacteria; phylum Campylobacterota; class Campylobacteria; order Campylobacterales; family Sulfurovaceae; genus Sulfurovum. The sequence goes on along the minus strand of JALUYL010000028.1, from coordinate 6,842 downwards.
TTAGTATCAGTTCAACAACTGACCTACGCATATTCTAGCATTAGGAAGCTTTAAGTAATATAAAATAGATTTATAGCTATTATATTTTATTATTTCTCAATATTAATATATTAAGATAGGAGGTTATCTAGTTTATGTCTATACATAATAATATCTTGCATCGTAAAGCCTTTACAGCAATTGAATTAATTTTTGTTATTATCATCATTAGTATTTTGGCATCCATAGCCATACCGAAGTTATCTGCTACACGTATGGATGCAAAACTTTCGGTAAAAGCTCAAAATATCATGATAGCTGCCAGTGAGATTGTCTCTTATGCTGTATCACATGGGGGAGTAGAACCTACACTTTCTCTCATGTCCAACAGCATCAAAAGCATGTTAGAAAGAAATGAGGCGGTAACACCTGCTAATTATATACTAAACGTTAAAGTAGAAGAGATTAATGATTGTATCATCTTGCAAATACGCAACCCTGGAAGTAACACTGAAACGCTCGTACTTTCATATGGTGCTACTACGTCTAAAAACTGTGATCAATTACGAAGTCTCATAGACAACGAAGCATACCCTATCGTCCTACGTGGACAAACTGTCATTTATTAAGGAATCTAATTATGAAAAGAATTATCTCTGTCTATCGTATAACACTTTTATTGTATGCTGGTGCACTATTGCTGCCTTTTGCTTTTTACTACAACTATCAATCTCTTCTAGTTTTAAAAAATGATATATCTAGTATAGCAAAATTCACACAAACAAATACCAATATATTTACTTATCAATACCTACAGGATGATGTAGAGAAGAAAAAACTTACAAAAAGCATAGAAGAAAACATTCAAACCATATCACCTTGGTTCATGTCCGCACATACAGCAAAATTTTATGTTGGTGGTAAAAGTTTAAAAAAAGATTTTACAAATCTTAAAAACCAATGGGCTATACTCAAAAAAAACCCTTCTGACACCTTATATTTTATTTACAGTAAAAATCTACGCGCCATGAATTTTATTTTAGATAAAATGATATTACTTAAACATAAACAGATAGAAAATTTCTTCATCCTTCATATTATATTATCAACTATATTTTTACTTTTACTCATCTACTTCACAAGAACCTACATACACTGCCAAATCAATAAGGCATCCGTTTATGATAAAGACACAAAACTCTTTAACCATAACTATTTTGAATCCCAATTGACTATCTCTTGTGCAAAAGCAGCTCGTAGTGACCAAGCTTTTTCTGTCTTGTCCCTGCGTATTCATCCACAACATACGGACTTGACAAAACTTAACAAGAAGGCAAAACAAGAGGTACTAAAAAGACTGGGCGATATTCTTTTAATGCTTACGCGTGTGAGTGACATCTCTTGCCGTTGCAAAGAAAACCAATTTTCTATTTTGTTAACAGATACCGAGTTAGCCTCTGCACGCATACTAAAAAAACGTGTTGAAGAAAAATTGCATACTGACGAAACGATAAAAAAGTATGGTGTGCTTTTTAACTTTTCAACGATTCAGTGCGAAAATGAACCTTCTCCTGAAGCTGTACTTAGCCGCATAGAAGAGAGTTTTTCTAAAGACTAGAGACCCTCTAGGGTTTCTATAAGAAGCTCTATCTCGTCTTCATAAGAAGTGGCTTGTTTCGCGAGACGCAAGTAGGCTTTGAGGAGTTTGTCTGGTTTATTGTCTGTATTGAGGTTAACGCCTGATTTTTGTAAATCGGTATTGACAAAATCAGCAAATTCATCTTCTAGTTTAATCTCGTAACGCTTTCCTGAGACTGTAAGTGCAACATTTTTCATGGCTTTCCTTCTTTGATATATTAGGCTAAAAGTGATTCTACTTGTAAGATAATTTTTTCTATCTCTACATCTTTTTCTTCTAGTTCTTGTCTAAGTGTGACAACCGTTGCCTCCAATGTCTGGCACTGCGTACGCTTTGCTTCTACTTCTATAAGCAAAGATTCTTTGTCTTTTTGTGCTTCTCCTACGTCTGCAAGTTGACTTTTAAGGTCAGCATTTTGTGATTTTAGGGCTTCATGGTCTTTTTTCCATTGTTCTATTTTTTCTTGTAGTTTTTGTAAAGCTGTCATTTTGTTCTCCATACTATATGTTGATTTGATATAATAGCGAAAATAATTAAAAATTATGATATGTATAGGTTAGGGTTTCCTCTCCCCAACGTATAGAATGAAGTAAAAATAGAGGGGTCTGGTGATTTGTGATTTGTTGCAAAGCAATGAATCATGAATAACCTCTCGGAAAATCACAAATATTATCATAATGCAAATTTATGTCGGGGTGAGGGCACCCCGACCTACAGAAGGAAGACAATGCCAAATTTCACAGTAAACAGCCCCTACCTACCTGCAGGTGACCAACCTACTGCTATAGATGCCCTCTCCACCTCCATAGAAGCTGGCAATCAATACCAAACTTTACTAGGTGTCACAGGTTCTGGAAAAACATATACTATGGCAAAAGTCATCGAGCGTACGAAAAAACCAACGCTCATCATGACGCATAACAAGACACTCGCAGCACAACTCTACTCTGAGTTTAAAAGTTTTTTTCCTAACAACCATGTAGAGTACTTTATCTCTTACTATGACTACTACCAACCAGAAGCCTACCTGCCACGGCAAGACCTCTTCATAGAAAAAGATTCTTCTATTAATGAAGAGTTAGAACGTATGCGTTTGAGTACGACTGCTTCACTACTACACCATGACGATGTCATCGTCATTGCTTCTGTTTCTGCCAACTATGGATTGGGAAGTCCAGAAGACTATAGAAGCATCGTCCAAAAACTGGTTGTTGGCGAGGAGTACAACCAAAAAGCCCTGCTTCTTAGACTTGTAGATATGGGCTACAAACGTAACGATGAATTCTTTGACCGTGGTGACTTTAGAGTCAATGGTGAAGTGATAGACATCTACCCTGCCTACTCAGAAGAGTTTGCCTGGCGTGTAGAGTTTTTTGGTGACGAGATAGAAGCGGTCTATGAATTTAACTCTCTTACGGGAGAGAAAGAAGAACAGGTTAAAGAAGCTGTTATTTACTCTGCCAATCAATTCATCGTGAGTAAAGAGAAGCTTGCTCTTGCGGTTAAGAGTATAGAAGTAGAACTCGATGAACGTCTGAAATACTACCAAGAGCATGACCGTATGGTAGAGTACAACCGTCTGAAACAAAGAACAGAGTTTGACTTGGAGATGATAGAAGGCACAGGCATGTGTAAAGGGATAGAAAACTACTCCCGACACTTCACAGGAAAAGCACCGGGAGAAACCCCCTACTCCATGATGGACTACTTTGAAACCATGCATGATGACTATCTTGTCATAGTCGATGAATCTCATGTGAGTCTGCCACAGTTTAGAGGAATGTACGCAGGGGACAGAAGCCGTAAAGAGGTACTTGTCGACCATGGCTTCAGACTACCTTCAGCCCTAGACAACCGTCCACTGCGCTTTGAAGAATACATCGACAAAGCACCACACTATCTGTTTGTCTCTGCCACACCTAATGAACTGGAAACTGAACTTTCCTCTGTGGTAGCGCAGCAAGTGGTACGGCCCACTGGACTGCTCGACCCTCCCATAGAAGTGATAGACTCCACCTATCAGGTAGAAAATCTGCATGACCGTATGAAGCCTATCATTGAAAAAGGGGAGCGTATACTCATTACTGTGCTTACCAAAAAAATGGCAGAGGAACTGAGTACCTACTACAATGACCTAGGACTCAAATGTCGGCATATGCACTCAGACATGGACGCGATAGAGCGTAACCAAACCATACGCTCTTTGCGTTTAGGAGAATTTGACATCCTCATAGGGATAAACCTGCTTAGAGAGGGACTTGACTTGCCAGAAGTAAGTCTTGTTGCCATACTTGATGCAGATAAAGAAGGTTTTTTACGCTCTAAAACGGCACTCGTGCAAACTTCAGGACGTGCCGCTCGTAATGCCAATGGACGTGTACTCATGTATGCTAAGAAAATGACTGACTCTATGAAGTTTACCATCGAGACCACACAAAAGCGTAGAGAAACCCAAATGGCATACAACAAAAAGCATGGCATCACCCCAAAGACCACCTTGCGTGAGCTTGACAAAGACCTAAAAGTAGAAGATGCGGGTGAACTTTACAACAAGCGCTCAAAAATGGACAAGATGCCCAAAGCTGAGAGACAACAACTCGTCAAAGAACTCAAAGCCAAAATGCTTGCAGCTGCTAAAAATTTGGACTTTGAAGATGCTGCCAGACTACGGGATGAAATAGCTAAGATAAAGAAGCTGTAGGGGCAGACCCATGTGTCTGCCCAATAAACAAAAAGCAAAGGGTAGACACACGGGTCTACCCCTACCGTACAATATGCTATAATTACAAAAAATTATCTATTACAGGCACCACCCATGAACGCAGACCTCAACTCATCACAACTCTATTTTAACCGTGAACTCTCTTGGTTACAGTTCAATTCACGTGTTCTCGCTCAAGCACTCGATGCTACACTTCCAGCACTTGAACGTCTCAAGTTCCTTGCTATTTACGGAACAAACTTAGATGAATTCTACATGATACGTGTGGCAGGACTTAAAGCGCTTTTTAAAGCACGTGTACAAGAGACGGGGGCAGACAAACTCACACCTAAAGAACAATTAGAACAAATACATGACTATCTACACAAAGAACATCAGGTCTTAGAAACTTGTTATACTTCTATCATTTCTGAACTTCATGACAATGCTGTGCATGTCAAAAACTATGATGCTTTAAATGATGATGAAAAGTCCATTGTCAAAAAGATGTTTTTCAACGAAATCTATCCTGTCATCATCCCCATAGCTGTAGATGCGACGCATCCTTTCCCTCACCTCAACAACCTAAGTTTTGGTTTGGCGATTACCCTTAAAGATGACTCAAAAAACATTAAACATGGGCTGATACGTATACCACGTATCTTACCTCGTTTTTTACAGATAGAACAAACCTTTGTACCCATAGAGTCTGTGGTAGAGCACTTTGCTTCAGAGCTTTTCCCTGGTTTTAAGCAGTTGGCTTCTACCCCATTTAGGGTTACAAGAAATGCCGATATAGAGATAGAAGAAGAGGAAGCAGATGACTTTTTGGAAATCCTTCAAGAGGGTCTTCGTTCACGTAACAAAGGCTCACTCATTCGTCTTGAGCTTATGGAAGGTGCCGATAAGAAACTGACTAAATTCCTACTTTCTCATCTTGATTTGGATGATAAAGATATCTACACCTATAAAAGTTTACCACTTAACCTTGGTAGCCTTTGGCAAATCGTGGGAGATAAGGCACTTTCTCATCTAGTGCTTCCTACATTTAATCCAAAGACACTGCCACCTTTGGACTCTGAAAATATCTTTGATGCTATAGACAAGCAAGATGTGCTTCTTTACCATCCGTTTGACTCTTTTGAGCCAGTGATACAGTTTATCAAACAAGCTGCAGCTGATCCTGAAACTGTTGCCATCAGAATGACACTTTACCGTGCAGGACAAAAGTCTCCCATCGTTAAAGCACTTATCGATGCAGTCCAAGATGGCAAGCAAGTCATGGTACTTGTAGAACTCAAAGCACGTTTTGATGAAGAGAACAACCTGCGTTGGGCAAAAGCACTCGAAGAGGCAGGTGCGCATGTAGTATATGGTATCCCAGGTCTTAAAGTCCATGCGAAGATAGCACAGGTCATCAAACGCACAGGCAATAAGCTACAGAGTTATGTGCACCTAGCCACAGGTAACTACAACCCAGGAACAGCGAAGATTTATACCGATATGTCCTACTTTACTTCTAAAGAGACATTTGGAACGGATGCGACACACTTTTTTCACTTCTTGACAGGTTTTTCTACCCATACCAAACTAGATACACTCTTTATGTCTCCAAAACAGATCAAGCCTAAGTTATTAAAGCTCATAGAAAAAGAGGCAAAACATGGAAAACAAGGACATATCATCCTCAAAGCCAACTCTTTGGTAGATACGGACATTATCAAGGCACTCTATATTGCATCACAGGAAGGCTGTAAGATTGACCTTATTATCCGTGGAATTTGTTGTTTAAAACCTGGGGTTAAAGGGATATCTGAAAATATTACTGTTTCTTCTGTCATCGGTAAGTACTTGGAGCATGCGCGTATCTACTACTTTAAACATGACAAAGTCAAGTGCTACATCGCAAGTGCTGACCTTATGCCACGTAACCTTGTACGACGTGTCGAGCTTATGACACCTATCTTGGAAGACAACCTCACACAAAAAATAGAGCAAATCCTCATGCTTCAACTTGCAGACAACACCTTGCGTTGGGAACTACAATCAGACGGGAACTATACCAAAATACCACCGTTGGGTAAAGAGGTCAATAACCACTGTGTTTTAGAGGAATATGTCTCTAAAATACATGACAAGACAAAAAAAGAGACACCTGATTATGTCAGTCGTTTGGCAAATAGAATACTCAAAGAATCGTAGGGTGTTGTGCCCTGCCCATCGGAAATACCCTTGGGGTGCACAACACCTTTTAATTTGGGTGCATTAATTTGGTGTTGTCATGGGACAACACCCTACAAAGGAAACAAATGTTATTGAAATTTCAAGAATGGACACCAAAGCTAGGTCGTAATGCATGGGTAGCAGAAGGTGCATCCGTCATAGGAAGAACAACTATGGGCGAAGACTCCGCTGTATGGTTTGGCTGTGTAGTACGTGGAGATGTACATTACATCACCATAGGAGACAGAACCAACATACAAGACCTCAGCATGATACATGTCACACACCATAAAAATCCAG
>JALUYL010000027.1 GCA_027012955.1 Sulfurovum sp. | reverse complement strand
ATGGGCGAAGACTCCGCTGTATGGTTTGGCTGTGTAGTACGTGGAGATGTACATTACATCACCATAGGAGACAGAACCAACATACAAGACCTCAGCATGATACATGTCACACACCATAAAAATCCAGACGAAAGCGATGGCAACCCCACCACCATAGGCAACGATGTCACCGTGGGACACAGAGTCATGCTACATGGCTGTACCATAGAAGATGCCTGTCTCATAGGTATGTCTGCCACCATACTAGACGGCGCAGTCATAGGCAAAGAGTCGATTGTTGGGGCATCGTCATTAGTAACCAAAGGCAAAAAGTTCCCACCGAGAAGCCTCATTATGGGAAGCCCCGCTAAAGTAGTACGTGAACTTACAGACGAAGAAGTAGCAGAACTTTATGCTTCTGCTGAGCGTTATGTGAATTTCAAAAATGAATACCTGTAGGGTGTTGTACCCTTACAACACCAATAACTTTCATTCATATAGATGGTGTTGTCATGGGACAACACCCTACGAAAACATACAACAAATTCAACAATAAAGGGTTAAACATGACACAAACTATAGGCAAAAGCTTCAAAGATATCATCTCAGGTACTGTTTTACTCTTCGTCATGAAAGTCACATTCATCGCAGCTATCATTACCTATGTCATCATAGCATGGCTCATAGGTGACAGCATCAACAGCTTTATTGTTTCCTACCTCTCATGGATTCCATGGGAATGGCTTCAAAGCACAGGTGCAAAAGTAGCCTCTATGGCTATTAGCTATATGGTTTTTATTATTATGATTTCTATAGTCACATCTTTCATGATAGAACCCCTACTCATCCAACTTGCAAAACAACACTATCTTGAGGTCGCTGTGGTAGGTACACCAAACATCACCACATCTATTTTAATTAGCCTTAAATCGGCTATGATGATGTTTTTTATCTTTATATTTACATTCCCTGTCATGTTCATCCCACTTGTTGGGGCTGTGTACATGCTATGGCTTTGGTCTATCTTACTTAAAAACCCTACCATTTATGATGTCAGTTCTCTCTTTATATCTGACAAAAAAGATATAAAAGAAAGAACCAAAAAAAGTACAGTACTTGCCATGATAGCTGCAGCCTTTAACTACATCCCTGTGCTGAGTATTTTTGCAGCTGTCTTTGCGCAGATACTTTTTTTACATCATATATTGGGGGAACAAAAAGGGTAAACACATGGGTTTACCCCTACGACTCATTGGCTAGGCGTCTCTCTTTTTTAGAAGACTTAGAAAATTGTAGCAAGGCATCTGCCGTATTTACATATCTAGGTAAGGTTTCAAACGACTTTTCCATCACCTTCGCAGCACATACTGCATCTGAAAAGGCTCTGTGATGTGTCGCCATCTCTATGCCTAAAGTCTCTATCAGATACGCCAATCCATAGCGTTCACTCTCAAAAGTACGGCGTGCCAGTTCAATGGTACAGAGTTTTGGATTTCCTATATTACCTAGACCAAAACGTTCAAATGAAGCATCAAGAAAAGAGTAATCAAAGTCTGCATTATGCGCTACAAATACAGCATCTTCCATAAAGTGTCTTAGCCGTGTAAGTGCCTCTTTTCGTGAAGGCGCACCTATAAGGTCTGTAGGTTCGATGCCTGTTATTTTGCTAATATACTCTGGTAAAAACGCACACTCCACAAAAGTTTCAAGTTTATCGATAATTCGCCCATTTTGTATCATAAGTGCACCTATCTCTATCACTTGTGAAGTACCTGGTTTAGAACCGTTGGTCTCTATGTCAATAACACAGTAACGTTGTGCTTCATGGGGAGTAAAACATGTTTCTAGTTTGTAGAGTCCCCCATCTTCCTGGGAGATAGGATAACCAGATGCCTGCAATAAGATAAAGATAGTATCACTGTCTTCAAGCAGTGTTGTGTATTTGGTCACAATATGTTTATATTGTTCCTCACTTAGCACTCCGTCATGTTTGCGAAATGCTGTGGTAAGTTCGTTAAAGACTTTTTGCATTCAGTATGAACTGCTGTACTTTCTTAGGATCTTTTTTTCCCTTAATAGACTCTACACCAGAACTCACATCAACACCATAAAAACCAAGTTTTTTTACCTGTGCTACATTTTCAGGGGTAAGCCCACCTGCTAAAATAATTTTAGAACAGTCTACACCATTGAACCAGTCAAGGTTAAGACATTGTCCTGAACCACCGTATCCTTCTGTATACGCATCTACCAGACGATAACGGTCTTTAAATTGTGTTAAATCTTCTGGACCTTTGGCACGCACGACAGGCAACGTTTGCAAACCTATGGCATCAAGTGACTCTTCATCTACATCAAAATGTATCTGTGCACGTGAAATGTCACAGTATTTTGAAACCGTATCTATCGTCTCTACACCTTCATTGACAAAAAGCCCTACACGTTCTACAAAAGGAGGAAGTTTGTCAATGATACGTTTTGCGGCAGCGGGGGTAATATAACGAGGTGATTTGTTATAAAATACAAAGCCCAAAGCATCTGCTCCACACTCTACAGCATGTAAAGCATCTTTTAGATTAGTGATTCCACAAATTTTAATACGCATATATTTCCCTTTATTTTAATGCAGATA
>JALUYL010000026.1 GCA_027012955.1 Sulfurovum sp. | reverse complement strand
TACCTACTTCAATAATATTTTTCAAGATTTACATATATATGTCCAAAACAATATCTCCATTTTTATCAAGTGTTTGGTTTTTGGTTGATTATTTAGAGGGAGGAATCTCTATTTCGTGATTTGGGGAACTTCATAGGAGAGATTTTAACCTACTTTTAGCTATAATCCTACCAATTACGCCGTCGTCATGATGGCGATTGCGAGGATTTTTATGTTACTTTTTACACCAGGACCTACGCCAGTACCCGAGTCTGTACGTTTGGCAATGGCTACACCGACACTTCACCATAGAACACCAGAATTTGAAGCGATTTTCAAAGAGACAAGAGAACTTCTTTTTAAACTTTTTACTACCGATGAAGTCATCATGCTTGCAAGTACAGGTACAGGGGCTATGGAAGCTGCTGTGACAAACCTTTGTCATGACACATTGCTTTCAGTAAACTCTGGAAAGTTTGGTGAGCGTTTTGGAAAGATTGCTTTGGCACATGGACTTAAAAATGTTGAGATTAAACATGAGTGGAACACACCTGCTACCGTAGAAGAAGTGGTAGAAGCTGTGAAGGCTAACCCCTCAGTAGATGCTATTGCTATTCAGATTTCAGAATCTGCAGGTGGTTTACGTCACCCAGTTGAAGAGATAGCTGCAGCAGTGAAGGCGATTAACCCAAGTATTATGATTATTGCAGATGGGATTACAGCTGTGGGTGTGGAGCGTATTGATGTTGAGCACATTGATTGTCTCATTGCAGGAAGCCAAAAAGCGTTGATGTTACCACCAGGGTTAGCGATACTTGGACTTAGTAATGCAGCTATCGAAAAAGTAGGTGCAGGAAAAGGGTATTACCTAAATCTTGCCTCTGAGATTAAAAAACAAAAACAAAACACGACAGCATATACAGCTGCTACGACACTCATTATAGGACTTGGCGCAGTACTTAAAGAGATTGATGCGCAAGGCGGTATCGAGAAGCTGTATGCCGATACTGCATTAAGGGCTGAAGCTACAGGTAAAGCCTTGGAAGCCTTGGGGTTACATATCTACCCTGCGTCATCTGCACGTTCTATGACAACGATAGATGATGAACATGCCAAAGAGATACGTGATTTACTCAAAACTGAGTTTAGCGTCAATGTGGCAGGTGGACAAGACCACTTAAAAGGAAAAATCTTCCGTATTAACCAGATGGGACTCATAGAGCCTTATGAGATGGTAGCATCAGTAACAGCTGTGGAACTAGCCCTTGCTAAGCTTGGACGTAGAGAGTTTGATGGTACTGCATCACGTGTATTTCACGAAGAGTATTTTAAATCAATTTTAAATAAAGAAGAGAAATAATGGTCTATGAACACGAAATCCCTTCGGGGTCTAAACTTTACTTTGGTGAGTCAGCGAAGATAAAAAGAGAGATAGAATTTGTCTCAGCAGAACTCTTGGAGAACCTTGGATTTGCAGAGATAGTGACACCACTTTTTTCTTATCACCAGCATGAAAGTTTTGATGACAAAAAACCACTACTTAAACTCAATGATGAGCAAAACCATGAAGTGACGCTTCGTGCAGACTCAACAGCAGATGTTGTACGCATCGTGACTAAAAGACTAGGACGAAGTACAGAGTCTAAAAAGTGGTTTTATGTACAGCCAACAGTGACATTTCCAACCAAAGAGCAGTACCAAATAGGTGCTGAGGTGATAGACGGAAGCTTTGAAGAGGTAGCGAAAACAGCGGTCATGCTTTTAGCTGAAATGGATGCAAAGCCAGTGATGCAGATAGCAAATATTCGCATCCCTCATCTGCTTAATGAAAAGTATGGGGTATCACTTGAAGTCTTGAAGTCTATGCATGTTGAGCAGATTATGGGTACGGATTTACCTTGGATTGAACAGCTTGTACGTATGAATGCCGTGAGTGATTTAGGTGACTTGTCTGCATTCCCAAGTGACATTAAAGTAGAACTTGAAAAGATAAAAGAAGCCACAGAACAAGTGAAGTATGACAATATGGTCATCTCTCCACTTTTCTATGCGAAGATGCGTTATTATGACTCTTTGACTTTTAGAATGTTTGAAGACAACAGCCTTTTGGCAATGGGCGGGATTTACACAATTGATGGTGTAGAAGCAGCAGGATTTGCACTCTATACAGATGAGTGCGTATGTTATAAAATGGATAAGGGCGAATAGAATGAGCAGTAAAGCAGATTTAATTGTAGGTCTCCAGTGGGGAGATGAAGGTAAGGGGAAGATTGTTGACCATATGGCACAAACGCACGACTATGTCTGTCGTTTTGCAGGTGGACACAATGCAGGGCATACCATTGTCATTGGTGATAAAAAGTATGCATTACATCTTATCCCGTCAGGGGTACTTAACCCCTCTGCTAAGAACATTGTAGGAAATGGTGTGGTACTCTCTCCTGTAGATTTCATCAAAGAGATGGTACAGTTTGATAACTTAGAAGGAAGACTTTTCCTTTCAGATAAAGCACATGTTTTACTCCCTTACCATGCACAGATAGACCAAGCTAGAGAACGTATGAAAGGCGATAAAGCCATTGGTACAACTGGTAAAGGGATTGGGCCTGCCTATGGCGATAAGATAGCACGTATTGGTCACAGACTTGGTGAGCTTCTTAACCCTGAAAAGTTGACTGCAAAAATCGTAGCATACTTTGTGATGAATAAACCAGTGTTTGATGCCATGGGTGTTGAGGCTCCAAATGAAGCTGAGCTTTTGGCTGAGCTTCAAGGATACAAAGATGTATTGGGTGCTTATATTTGTGATACAACACAGATGATGTGGGAAATTATGGATGCAGATAAAAAAATCTTACTAGAGGGCGCACAAGGTACGATGCTCGACATCGACCACGGTACTTACCCTTATGTGACATCATCTACGACTGTAAGTGCAGGAGCATGTTCAGGTCTTGGTATCAACCCTAAAGACATCGGTAAAGTTACAGGGATTGCTAAAGCCTACTGTACCAGAGTAGGAAACGGTCCTTTCCCTTCTGAAGACTTTGGAGATGAGGGTGATACATTACGTAAAAATGGACATGAATTTGGGACAACCACTGGACGTCCAAGAAGATGTGGTTGGTTTGATGCTGTAGCTATGCGTCATGCGGTACGTGTCAATGGTGTAGACCAAGTGGCACTTATGAAGCTTGATGTCCTTGATGGTTTTGATGAAGTCAAAGTATGTGTGGCATATGAGGTAGATGGGAAAGAGATAAACTATGTGCCTTATGATTTAGAAGATGCAACACCTATATACAAGTCATTCTCAGGTTGGAACAAGACAGAAGGTGTAAGAGTGTTTGATGATTTACCAGATACTGCCAAGTCATACATTGAAGCACTTGAAGAGATGATAGGGACGAAGATGGGGATTATCTCCACAAGTCCAGAGCGTGAAGACACAATAATTAGATAATAAAGGGGTAGCAATGAGATTAAAACCACAACAAACAGGATATGTAGCAACCAAAATCGGGATTGACTTAGCCAATGCACCTTTTATTACGATGCCAAAGGGTAGAGAAGCAGTGGTGGAAGCTGCTAAGAAAATCATCGATGAAAACCTTGCCAAAGAGCATGCACTTGATGAAAAAGTAAAAAAAATCTTAGATGAAAACTATGATGAAATAGAGTTTCAGCATGCAGATGAGAGACAACTTTTCTTTATGATTAAAAAGAAGATGGCAGCTGAAGCCGGTGTTATTATGAATTATGATGACCGTTACAATGACTTGGCACACCTTATCTTGGATGAATTGTATGAAAACTACCTTGCAGAGTATGATGTGAATGAAAATCAGGTAAAAAATGTGATTTTTAAATCTTTTAAAGCCTTTGCAGATGCTTATGATGAGATAGACGACATTGTCTATGACAAAATTAGAGGTATGGAAAAAGAAGTTGTCCCAGGAAGCCAAGACTATGAGCTTCTCTATGAAAGATTTTATCAAGAGGAACTCTCAAAAAGAGGTATGCTTTAAGAATGAAAAATGAAAAATTAAAAATTAAAAATGGAGGTCTTGCATGCAAAAGGTAAGCTTGTATTTTGAAAATGGATTGATGCTTGAAGCCAAAAGTTTTGGGGCTACAGGTACATCTGTGGGGGAAGTAGTATTTAACACGTCTTTAACAGGCTATCAAGAGATTGTGACTGACCCATCTTATGCTGGGCAATTTGTGACATTTACTATGCCTGAGATTGGGAATGTTGGATGTAATGCACAAGATATGGAAAGTAAAGGTGCGCACTGTAAAGGTATTATCGTTCGTACGTACCAAGACAGACCTTCTAACTTTAGATGTGAAGAGACTTTGGCTGCACTTTTAGAAAAAAATGGCGTTTTAGGTATCTGTGAGATAGACACAAGATTTATCACTAAAATGTTGCGTGAAGAGGGTGCCATGATGATGGTAGCTTCAACTGAAATACACGATGAAGTAGAGCTGAAAAAAGTACTTGAAACCTCTCCTCGTATTGAAGATGTGAATTACATCGAGCAGGTGAGTACGAAAGAATCTTATGTACACGATGAAGCACGTTACAATATGGACACATTTAACTATGATAAGCCAGAAACGACTAAGAAAATCATTGCACTTGATTTTGGTATTAAGAGAAATATTCTTAATGAGCTTACTCATGCAGGCATGGAAATAACTGTGGTACCTAACACTATGTCAGCAGAAGATATTATCGCTAAGATTGACAGCAAAGAGATAGATGGTGTATTTTTATCGAATGGTCCTGGGGATCCGCTGATACTCAAAGATGAGCAAGAGAAGATTAAAAAACTTATTGCCCATAAAGTGCCACTTTTTGGTATCTGTCTTGGACATCAGTTACTTTCTATCGCACATGGATATGATACGTACAAGCTACAGTTTGGACACCATGGTGGAAACCACCCTGTACTTAATGCGATGACAAATACCGTAGAAATTACTGCACAAAACCACAACTATAATGTACCAGATAACATTATAGAAGTGGCAACAGTAACGCATACGAACTTGTTTGATAATACGATTGAAGGTCTTAAGTATAATGACTCTCCAACGATGTCAGTACAACACCACCCAGAAGCAAGTCCTGGACCACATGAATCAGCATATATCTTTACATCATTCAGAGAAATGCTGTAAAATTAAAAATTAAAAATTAAAAATTGAGGAAAATATTGTGAATATAGCAATTCTATTCGGAGGTTCAAGCTTTGAACATGAGATAAGCATCGTCTCAGCCATTACAATGAAAAAAGTACTTAAAAAATCAACACTTACTTATATTTTTGTAAGTCCAGATAGAAAGTTTTATTTGATTGACACAGCAAAGATTAATTCAAAACTTTTTTCATCTGGTGAATACAAAAAATCTAAAGAACTTACACTCAGACAAGGTGGGTTTTTTGCAGATGGCATGTTTGGTTCAAAATCTATTGATGTTGATGTCACACTAAATCTCATACATGGACGCGATGGGGAAGATGGTAAAATCTCTTCTATGATGGAATTTTTCAACATCCCTTTCATCTCTCCACGTATGGAAGCTTCAGCATTGTCATACAACAAGCTTTACACAAAGTTTTTAGCCGAGAGTCTTGGTGTTAAAACGGTTGCTTATGAGTACCTCTCTAAAAATGATGAGAGAAAAATCACTATGGATTATCCTGTGATTGTCAAACCAGTACGTTTGGGTTCAAGTATCGGTGTTAGCATTGTAAAAGAAGCCAGTAAACTTGACTATGCGCTTGATGTTGCGTTTGAATTTGATACAGATGTGATAGTAGAACCCTTTATAGAAGGTGTAAAAGAGTATAACCAAGCAGGGTGCTATACATCTAATTGGGAACTTTCTATCGTAGAAGAACCACAGAAAGAAGAGTTTTTGGATTTTGAGAAAAAATATATGGACTTTTCGCGTGATTCTCAAGTGCTTGCCGCAGATATTGATGATGCGATGACATCAAAGATACAAGAGAGTTTCAAAAAAATCTATAATTCGCTCTTTTTGGGGAGTATCATCCGATGTGATTTTTTTGTGGTGGAGGGGGAAATTTTATTGAATGAAATTAACCCAATTCCAGGCTCTATGGCAAATTATTTGTTTGAAGATTTTGAGGGTATGGTAGAAAGACTCTTTAAAAACTTACCAAAAGAACAAAAAATTACGGTAGATTACCAATATATTCATTCCATACAAAGTGCCAAGGGTAAAGCCTAGCAGATACCATAATTTTTAATGTTAAATAAAAATTAAAAAAACTTATATAAAACTTAAATATTTCCTTTTTTGTGTAGATAATACATGAAAAAGGGGATATATCACTTTTATTTCACTCTCTTGATAACCTTTTCATTACCATTTAAGTAGATATATTTTACACTACGAGCACTATTTTTATAAATACGTAAAAATAAAAAATAGGGAGTGTAAATGAGAAAACTTTTAATGCTTGTATTGTTAACATTAACTATACAAGCAGCCGAAATCGGTGTAAATGAACATCTAGGTACTATGATACCATTAGATATGACATTTATTAATGAAAAAGGCGAAAAAGTAACTTTGAAGAAAATGATGGATGGGAAACCAACCATGCTTTCTTTAAACTACTATCGTTGTCGTGGTATCTGTAATGCACAACTTTCAGATATGGCAAAGATGTTGGGAGAACTTGACTTGGCTGAAAACACAGATTACAAAGTAATTACTGTGAGTTTTGGTGAGGGTGAAACCCCAGTTATGGCAAAAGCAAAAAGAAAAACGATGCTTGAGGCCATCCCACGTGATTTTGTACAGGATGCATGGCACTTTTATGTAAGTGATGGGAACTCTTCTGCCGAGTTGGCAAAAGATGTTGGATTTGCATACAAAAAAGAAGTCTCAAAAGCAGGTGTAGTAGATTATATTCACCCAGGGACTTTGGTTATGATTTCACCAAAAGGGAAAGTGACACGGTACCTTAACGGTATCAATCAACTTCCTTTTGATGTCAAAATGGCATTAATGGAAGCGGGTGAAGGGAAAACGGGGCCTACAATAGCAAAAAAATTGCTTTTATGCTTTGCCTATGATCCTAAAGGAAGAACCTATGTTTTTCAATGGGAAAAAATAACAGGTATTGTGATTACACTAATTATGATATTTTTCTTTATCTATCTTGTGAAGACAAGCGGAAGAGAAGAGAAAGACAATCAACAAACTAAAGGAGATGAATAAATGAGTAAAACTTATTTCGACGAAACACACTGTGCCATTGGGCACCCTAAAAGTACATTCATGCAGTGGATGCTTACTATTGACCATAAAAGAATTGGTCTTATGTATGCAGCTGTTATGTTTACGTTCTTTTTTGTAGCGGTATCTATGGGGTTCTTGATGCGTTTAGAGCTTTTTGCTCCAGGACAACAGTTTATAGATGGACATACATTTAACCAGACATTTACACTACATGGTGTTATTATGATTTTTATTTTTATCGTACCAGGGATTCCTGCGATATTTGGAAATAGTGTCATGCCATTGATGATTGGGGCAAAAGATGTCTCTTTCCCTAGATTGAACTGGGCAAACTTTTGGCTCTATGTAGCTGGATGTATTGTAGCACTTAGTTCTTTATGGGGACCAAATGGATTTGCAGATACAGGGTGGACATTCTATGCACCTTATTCACTCACAACCAATACAACGGTATTGCCATTGTTAATTGCTGCATTTATGCTTGGTATGTCTTCTATTCTTACAGGTCTTAACTTCATTGTTACTATCCATAGACTTAGAGCACCAGGTATGACTTTCTTTAAAATGCCACTGTTTGTATGGGGTATTTACGCAACAGGTTGGATTCAATTACTTGCAACACCAGTTGTAGGGATTACCTTAATTCTTGCTATTATGGAAAAATACTTCGGTATTGGTATTTTTGATCCTGCTAAAGGTGGAGATCCAGTACTTTTTGAACACCTATTCTGGATTTACTCTCACCCTGCTGTATATCTTATGATTTTACCAGCATTTGGTGTAATGTCTGAGATTATTCCAACATTCTCAAGAAAAGAGATTTTTGGATACAGAACAGTAGCACTTTCATCAGCATCTATTGCAGGTATTGGTTACTTGGTATGGGGTCACCACCTCTTTACATCAGGTATGGCAGATATCGCTAAAACAGTATTCTCATTCCTTACTTTCTTTGTGGCAATTCCTACAGGTATTAAGTTTTATGACTGGGTAGCTACTATGTATGGTGCTAAAATTGTTTTAAGTACACCAATGCTTTGGGCACTTGGTACCATGATTACTTTTGTTATCGGTGGACTTACAGGGGTTACGATTACAATGATTGGTGTAGATATTCACCTTCAAGATACGTACTATACTGTAGCACACTTTCACTATGCGATGCTAGGTGGGGTTGTATTCTTGATGTTTGCAGGTATGCACTACTGGTTCCCACTTCTTACAGGTAAAATGTACAATGAAAAACATGCAAAGATTGCATTTTATTTAAATTTTGTTGGATTCAATATGCTTTGGTTCCCTATGTTTATTGCAGGATACTTAGGTATGCCAAGACGTTATTTTGACTACTTGCCAGAGTTCCAAATCTATCACCAAATATCATTCTTTGGAGCAGTTATCTTTATTACAGGACTTATCTATATGTTTGTAGTATTGTATAAAGGTTGGAGACATGGTGAACCATCTGGAACAAATCCATGGCATGCAACAACACTTGAGTGGCATTTACAATCATCACCACCACCATTAGAAAACCATACAAAAGTACCATATGTAGACTTTAATCCATATGAGTATAAACACGGTGAACCAGTGGTGAAATTTGATTATGACACTATGAAAAGGATTGACTAATGTCTCACGAATATATACCTGAAATCGCGACCGATCGCGATGGGAATGAATATGAAGTTCAAGGATGGCAAGATGACTTTTACGGCGGGAAACTAGGTTTCTGGTTGTTTATGTTTACGGAAGTAATGATGTTTGGAGCAATGTTTCTTGCATTGACTTACTACAAAACATTACATCCAGAAGATTTTTTGGCAGCGTCACACCACCTTAATAGGTTATTGGGTGGTACAAACACAGTCATACTTTTAATCTCTGCACTTACAATGGGGCTTGGGCTTCTTAAAATGAGAGCAGGCGATGTGAAGGGTGCGAAGTTAATGATTTGGGCAACCATCATATTGGCAGCACTGTTCCTTTCTATTAAAGGTGTAGAGTGGAGAGAAGAATATGAAGGTGGCATTTTCCTAAATTATGGAAAATTACTTCCAGGATCAGACTTTCCATTTGGAGAAAAAATCTTTTATGGTCTTTACTTTACTATGACAGGCTTACATGGTGTGCATATTATCATAGGTATTGGACTTATGTTGTGGTTGTTGAAGCGTATTAATGCGGGTAAAGTAACAACGGATCACCATATTTTCTATTGGAATATTGCATTATACTGGGATATCGTACACCTTATTTGGGTATTTGTATTTCCTTATTTTTATATGATTGGCGGCGGATATGTCGTAGGAGGAGCAGTACATGGGCACTAAAACAACAGTAAATTATCAGGTAGAAAAGAAACGTTATTATAACGTACTTGTAGGACTTTTATTACTTACTACATTAACATTTGTGCAACCCTATGTGTTTCAAGCGGGCACATTTACAGCGCAAATGTTTATTGCAGTTGTGAAAGCATGGCTTATTTTGATGTACTACATGCACTTAAAAGGTGAAAAACTTATTGGGTCTATGACCATATTTGCTTTGTCGCTTGTAACGATATTCTTTGTTATTGTGATTGCAATCGATGTAACACATTTCCAATTTGCAGATGAGAGTTATATTACATCTGGATCATTAGGTTCTGAAATGGATATTTCAGCACACACAACACACGGAGGGGAGTAAACATGAGTAATCGTTTACAAGGATTTGATACAATGGCTACAATCAGTGCTACTGATGTAGATCAGGCATTTTGGATAAACTTTTGGATTTCTATCATCCTATTTTTATCTGTTATTGGACCAATGGTTTATTTTGCTTGGAAATATAGAGCAGATAAAGTAAAAGACGAAGATATTAGCGATGTTACACATAATACAGTGCTAGAAATTTTATGGACATTGATTCCAACGTCAATGTTGATGGTACTTTTCTATTTTGGGTACTCGTCTATGAAAGTAATAAGAACCATGCCAGCTGAGAGCGAGAGTATTGTGGTTCATGTTGAAGGTAGTAAATGGAAATGGAGATATGAATATCCTGCTAATGCAAATGGGTATGTCCATAAATTAGGTGGGGCATATACTAAGCCTGTAATTGATAAAAATGGAAAAGTTATCAAAGAAGGTACAATGGGAAAATCAGCTCTATATGTACCTGCTGGTACAAATATTATCTTAAAGATGACAGCACCAGTAGGAGATGTTCTACATTCTTTCTTTATTCCAGCGTTTCGTATGAAAGAGGATGTCGTTCCTGGTCGTACAACCAAACAGTGGTTTAATACCGATAAAGTAGGTGAATATGATGTTGAATGTGCAGAGTACTGTGGTACAGACCACTCATATATGTATTCTAGACTTGTTGTAATGCCAAAAGATAAGTATGAAGCATGGTTTAACAGCAAAGAAGATACACCAAAAGGGAATTATCTTACATCAGGTGACGCCGTGTTGCAACGACATGGATGTAAAAGTTGTCACGCCATTACAACAGATAAAGTACTTGTGGGACCTTCTCTTAAAACTAGAAGATTGACTTCAGAACAAGTATTGAATGTAATCAATCATGGTCAAGATAAACTTGGTTATGCTATGGGTGCAATGCCAGCTGGTATGGCTACTGGTGCAGATGCTAAAGCAATTGCAGCGTATGTGGCTAGTGGCATGAAGGGTAATCAACCTGCTTCGTTTGCAGCTTGTAGTTCATGTCATGGTGCAGATGGTAAGGGTCAAAGCGGAACAGCTCCAAGTCTTGTAAGCTATGATGCAACACTTTTAAGTCATGTATTGAAACATGGTAAAGAGGGTATGATAGGCACAATGCCAAAATTCCCTTATGTATCAGAAGAAGAGGCTTCAGCGATTGCTGAATATCTACAAAGCATAAAATGATAAAAGACTTTTTTATCGTTACAAAATTTGTTCTCTCCTTTGCGGTGAGTCTCTCCGCACTCTTTGCCTATATTCTGGCAAAGGGAGAAGTAGGGCTAGATATGCTTTTGGCAACATTTGCCGTACTGCTTGTAGCCATGGGTGTTTCGACACTTAATCAAGTACAAGAGTACAAATCTGATGCCAAAATGGAAAGAACAAAAAACCGTCCCATTGCTTCTGGGCGTATGACCCCTAGAACTGGACTTATCATCGGTGCAGTGCTTATTCTTCTCTCTTTTGCACTTATATACAGTTTACTTGGGCTTACAGGAATCAATATTTTCATGTTTGCCTTTATCTGGTATAACGCTATGTATACACCTCTGAAGAAAAAATCTGCACTTGCAGTGGTACCAGGAGCGATACTTGGTGTTATCCCACCAGCTATTGGTTGGTTGGTTGCAGGGAATAGTTTAATGGAGTTAGAGTTTATGGCTCTTGCTTTGTATTTCTTTATTTGGCAAGTGCCTCATTTTTGGTTGCTTGTCATGCTCTTTCATGGGGACTATAAAGATGGTGGTTACCCAACAGCGATGCGTCTGTTTGGACAAGCTTCACTACAAAGACTTACCTTTGTGTGGTTGATTTTTACGATACAAGCAGGTATCTTTTTAGTTTGGGTTTATGAACCTTATATGGCTACTAAGCTATTTGCAGCACTTGTAGGGATTTGGGCATTTATTTCCTCTTTTGAGCTTTTAAAAGAGAGTTTTGAACTTAAAAATGCCCGTTCAGTATTTTGGAAGATTAATGCTGCCTTTTTAGGTATTATTATTCTACTCAGTATTGACCAATATATTAAATTTCACATCTCTTAAATCAAAGCTTATGCTTTGGTTTAAGACTCTATAATACCTCTCATATTTAACGATAAAGGATTTTTATGCAAAATAAAAATTATCCACTAGAAGACATATTAGCATCATTTTATAAATCAAATAATAAGAATGTGAAACAAAGGCTTATTTTTGATCAAGGTAAATTGGGTGGCTTAAAGTCAGCATGGTTAAAATTTTTCTTTCTTTCTTTACCAATATTACTTTTTATGGTTATTTTTAATCCTTTTATGTTTGCAATGTTAGGGATAGCTGAAGCGGTAGTTTTTTATATCGTTTTTCTTTCAATGACGATGATGATTATAACATTGTTAACATTTGCAAATAACAATAAAGTGATACGCATGTCAACCCCTACGTGGACAAGTACGTTTCCTACGGTTGACTTACGCCAAGTACTTTCCTCTGGTGCTACCCCTTATAAAGATTTCCAAAAATATTATAATAAAGACTTGGAAGCAGGATTAACTGGCGATACGCTTGTAAGCGCTATGCAAAAACATTTCCAAACAATGCAAGAAGACAATAAAGAACTTTTTGAACGTATGAATAACGATAATAGGAGATAAAAACTCCTATTATCATCAATTTTATTGATTTTAATTGCCTTTTTTTAGGCGAGATAATAACTTAGATAATACATCATAATCGACATTCCTCAACAAACGAACACATTCATCCCATTTCTTGATATAGATTAAGTAATTGAGCTATAAAACATCTTATAATTATTATTGAATGTTGTAATTTTACAACATAAAAATTATACAAGGGGGTATGCATGCAATCAAATGCAGCATTGGAATATGATTATTCATTAGCAAAAAAGTTTACTTTTCTAACTATTTTGTTTGGATTTTTAGGTATGTTAGTCGGTACAATTATCGCCGCACAAATGGCATTTCCTGAATTAAACTACTTACTCGGTGAGTATGGGACGTTCTCAAGACTTAGACCAATCCACACAAACACAGTGGTATTTGGATTTACAGTATCGGGAATCTTCGCAACATGGTTTTACTTGGGACAAAGGGTACTTAAAGTAAGTATCGCTGAATCTAAGTTCTTAATGGTTCTTGGTAATATCCAGTTTTGGCTTTACTTTGTAGGTGCACTTGCTGCAACTGTCTCACTTCTTCTTGGATACTCAACTTCTAAAGAGTATGCACAGTATGAGTGGCCATTTGACATCGTTGTTGTGCTTATATGGGTACTTTGGGGTGTGAGTATTATGGGACTGATCGGAATCAGAAGAGAAAAAGCACTTTACATTTCTGTATGGTACTACCTTGCATGTTTCTTGGGTGTAGCTATGCTTTACCTCTTTAACAATATGGAAATCCCAACATACTTTGTATCTGGTGGTTTAGGTGATCCTTTACACTCAGTTTCTATGTATGCAGGAACAAATGATGCCCTAGTACAATGGTGGTATGGTCATAATGCGGTTGCATTTGGATTTACTGTGCCAATTGTTGGTATGATTTACTACTTCCTTCCAAAAGAGTCTGGACAAGCGATTTATTCGTATAAATTGTCACTTCTTTCTTTCTGGGGACTTATGTTCGTTTACCTTTGGGCCGGTTCACACCACCTCTTATGGTCAACAGTACCAGATTGGATGCAAACCATGGGTTCTGCGTTCTCTGTAGTACTTATCTTGCCTTCATGGGGTTCAGCAATCAACATGCTTCTTACTATGAAAGGTGAGTGGAACCAATTGACTGACAATCCATTGATTAAGTTTATGGTACTTGCATCAACATTCTATATGTTGTCAACTATCGAAGGACCTATCCAAGCGGTAAAATCTGTCAATGCAATTGCACACTTTACAGATTGGATTCCAGGACACGTGCATGATGGTGTACTAGGTTGGGTTGTGTTTATGATTATGGCAGCTATCTTTCATATGGTTCCACGTATGTTTAAAAGAGAAATTTACTCTAAGAAACTTATGGAAGCACAATTCTGGCTTCAAACTACAGCAGTTGTACTGTATTTCACATCTATGTGGATTGCAGGTATCACTCAAGGTATGATGTGGAGAGCCGTGGATGAATATGGTAACTTGATGTATTCATTTATCGATACGGTTACTGTACTTCACCCTTACTATGCGATTAGAGCACTTTCAGGGGTACTTTACCTCACGGGGTTCATCATGTTCGCTTACAATATTATTAAAACTATGACTTCTGGTAGAGAACTTACAGAAGAGCCACAGTTTAGAACGCCTATGGCTTAAGGGAGGTAGATTATTATGTTTCATTGGTTAGAAAAAAACCCATTCTTCTTCGCTTCGGCGATATCGATTGTTATTTCATTTGCAGGACTCATTGAGATTTTGCCAAACTTTGCCAAAGCAGGGAGACCACTGGTTGATATGACGCCACGTACGGTACTTCAACTTGCAGGTAAAAATGTCTATATGAAAGACAACTGTATGGCGTGTCATTCACAAATGATTCGTCCATTTAAATCTGAGACTGATCGTTATGGTAAGTATTCACTTTCTGGTGAGTATGCGTATGATAGACCATTCTTATGGGGTTCTAAAAGAACAGGTCCAGACTTGCACCGTATCGGTAATTACCGTACAACAGACTGGCATGAAGAACATATGAAAGATCCGGCGAAAATTGTACCTGGTTCTATTATGCCTGCGTATACGCACCAATTTACAAATATTGCTGATATTGAAACAGCATATGCAGAAGCTGTTACGGTGAAAAATGTATTTCATACACCCTATGGTCCTGGTATCAAAAGTGGTAAAGCAGCTTGGGAAGCATACAAACCAACTGTACTTGCAGAGGCAAAGAAAATTGCAGCTGATATGAAAGATGAGAGAGTAAAATCAGCAATGGCTGAGGGTAAAGTACCTGAGGTTGTTGCCTTGATTGCATATCTCAATAGTTTAAAATAGGGAAATAAAATGGGCATAAGTGAAATACAGGGTTATGCGAGTTTCGTTATGACCATTTTTTTGGTGATAATGCTCTATGGATATATTATGTATTTATATAGATCGGAAAAAAGAGGTGAGCGTGATTATGAAAAATATGGGAATATTGCACTTGATGATGAAATCACAAGTACCCCTGTAGAAGATAAAGCAGCGTCTCAAAGACATAAGGAGGAAAATAAATGAATAGTTTAATGATAAAAGCATTAGGATTTGCAGTACTATTGATAGTAGCGACCATTTTTGTGGTAATGAAGCTGAATATTGATATTTTTGCAGATTCAGTCAATGCACTAACAATGGGTGGGGCGATCGCTATTGCCGTTATCACATCGGCAGTTTCGGTTAAATATATTAACCAAATGAAAACAGATACTGCAAGCGGTCAACTCAGTGATGATAACTGGGATGGCATTGGAGAGTATGAAAATGAATTGCCATCTGGGTGGGCATATACATTCTTGGCAGTATTTATGTGGTCTATGTGGTATGGATTCTTTGGATACCCTATTAATGCATATAGTCAGATTGGTGAATACAATGAAGCAGTACTTGCATACAATGCAAAATTTGAAGAAACACATAAGAATGCAGATGCTGCAACACTTAAAGAGATGGGTGAATCTATCTTCTTGGTACAATGTCAACAATGTCATGGTGCAACTGGTGATGGACTCTCTGGTAGAGCACAAGACTTCACTACACACCGTTCAAAAGCAGAAGTGTTAAGTATTATCAATAATGGTCAAAATGCTTTAGCAGCATTCCCCGGAGGTATGCCAGCAGGTATGGCATCTGGTGCAGATGCAGAAGCAATTGCAGCTTATGTTGCAGCTGGCTTCAAAGGTGATCAACCAGCTACATTTGCTACATGTGCAAGCTGTCATGGTGCCAACGGAGAAGGTACACCAATGGTAGGACCAAGTATAAATGGATATGATATTCACAATACATTGGCAAAAGGTAAAAAGGGTAAGATTGGTAAAATGCCAGCATTTAATACGCTCATCACACCTGTACAAGAAAAAGCATTGACTGCCTATGTTCAGTCTTTAGCAAACTAAGGAGAAATTATGGCAGAAAATACAAAAAGATCCGTATTTGGATTTCATGGTGTCTTTGGGGTTTTGATTTCTATTGTTGGGCTTCTCTTTATTTGGGCAGTACTTATGTCACAAGCGGTTCTCGTACAGCAAAAAGCTGCAGTAAACCCTTATGATCCCGCACCTATTAGAGATTTGCATAATCTTAAAATGATATCAGTAGACAACAAACAGTTTGCGTTTCAAAAAAAGGATAAATAATGATTAAATATATGGATAAAGTACTCATCGCATGTATGGGATTTGCAGCTATTGCTGCAATGTACTTGGCATACACACAAACACATCTCCTTTATGTAGGTTAATATGAATAAAGCAAAGTTACAGGCAAGCCTTTTTAAAGGGCTTTTTGCCATGCTTGCTTTGTGGATGTTCCCACTTCTACTAAATGCAACACAACTTCCCACACATCTTTTAAGAAATGACCTTGTCAATCTAAAAGCGTCAGCACTCATCGATGAAATGGGTATGGAACTTCAAGAAAAAACAGGTATGTATGCCTATGTCATTGCAACCAATGAGCATTTTCCTGAACGTTTTAATTTGGTAGCGTATAGTAAGCAGTATGAAGCAAAGTTAAGTAAGCCGTATGTATTGTTTATCTTTGCTCCTTATGCAACGATAACGAAAAAATCTGATGCCAAAGGACGGGTAGGTATCATCCCTTCTTCAAAGCAGATAAAAGCACTGTATGACTATGATAGTGTACGTGATGCAGCCATTAATGTAGTGGCTATTAAAGACAGTAATACCGACGAGTCTAAGTTTAATGTTGGCATCGTGCAAGCTTACTCAGAACTTGCAGATGAATTGGCACAGTCTAAGGGTGTAAAACTCACTAAAACCATCCCTAATGAGATGGGTTTGATGATGACTATTTTAAGAATACTCGTCTATACAGGTTCTTTAGCTGTATTTTGGATATTTTTATTGAGACCTTTATGGATGAGATTACAAAAGAAGAGAGCAAATGAAAGAGCATAACAAGAACGAAAAAACCTATTGGCCGCATATGATAATAGGCTTTCTATTTATTGGGCTTACATTGGGGTACTGGACAGTCAAACACGCTATACAAATGCCTGTGCAAGAAGTCAATGAATATATGATGAAGTATCAAGATGCCGATATGGGTATCAATGATATTTTAGAAAAAAAACAGGCTTTTGATAAAGACTATACTATCAAACTCATGAATACTAAGATGATGGTTATGACAGACAACATCAACTCTA